>NZ_JBQTDC010000043.1:0-28591 GCF_052353045.1 Halomonas sp. AOP7-B1-5
CTAGAAACGCTAAAGTCAGATAGAATGATCCAAGAAGCTCAAGGCGATTTTTGGCATATAACTAACTTAGCCTGGATTTCTCACAGGGTATAAAAGAAAGCGGCTGAAAGTGCTATGATTTCAAGAACCTAACCAATCCATCAAGCACCAACAGCCGCTTCCAAAATGGTACCTGAAAAGCTGACCTTCTCGCCACTCTCACGCCGCCAAATTGAAGCCGACTTCTCCGGGGGCCACATCACGTCGGACGCCGGATTACTCCTGCTTCGTGAAGTCGATAAACACCATCGCCTGACACGCCGCTTGGCCACCGTGCTTCATGATCCCCGCGCACCGGAACAGCTTCGTCATAAGCTCGACACTCTGGTTCGTCAGCGGGTGTTCGGTGTCGCCGCTGGCTACGAAGATTTCAACGACCATGAGGCCCTGCGCTATGATCAGGCCCTCCAGACAGCGCTCGGTGAAGAGGATACGCTGGCAGGCAAGTCAACGCTGTGCCGGGTGGAGCAGAACGCCGATCGGCAAGCAATAGTGAAGGCCCATGAGTTGCTGTGGCATCACTTCATTGAACAGCATGACGAACCACCAAAGGAGATCGTGCTGGACTTTGATGGCACCGACATCCCCGTGCATGGCGAGCAACCCGGCAAGTTTTTTAACCGTTATTACGATCACCACTGTTACTTCCCGCTGTATGTCTTCTGTGGGCGCCACTTACTGGTGAGCTATCTGCGCACCAGTGACCGCAGCGACAGCCGCCATAGCTGGGCGATCCTCGCCTTACTGGTACGCTTTATCCGCCAATACTGGCCCGATACCCGCATCGTGTTACGAGGTGATAGCCACTTTTGTCGTCCCCGGATGCTGAACTGGTGCGATCGGCATCACGTCGACTACATCGTGGGAATCGCCAAGAACAGCCGGCTGCTCAAGGAAGTGGATGTGCCCATGATGCTGGTACGCAAGACCCAATGGCAGGTGGGAGGGAAAGTGGCAGAGACGTTTCGCTTTCCGTATCAAGCACACTCCTGGAAATACCCACGCTGGGTGGTGGCCCGTCTGGAAGAAGGCGAGCTGGGCTCTAATCCCCGGTTTATCATCAGTTCCCGTTACGATGACGGCTTCAAGCTTTACTACGAGCAGTACTGTGCCCGGGGTGACATGGAGAACCGGATCAAGGATCAACAACTGAGCCTGTTCGCTGACCGTACCTCCAGCACGCACTGGTGGGCCAATCAGTGGCGGCTGATCTTGTCGGGCTTCGCTTATACACTGTTCGAGCGGTTACGGACTTACCTGAAGCACACGCCCTTCGCGCGCATGAGTCCGAGCAACCTGAGGCTCAAGCTCATCAAAGTAGGCGCGGTCATCATCCGCAATACGCGTCGAATCCGCGTACTCATGAGTGACAGCTACCCCTATAAAACGGCGCTATCCGATCTCGTCAGGCGGTTGGTGCCGAACTGACTGCTCGGGCTCCCCCGGCCCGACGCAATGGGGGGAAGGGGGAGGTGTGTCTGAACGACGAAAAGTGGTTAAAAAGTAGCCGATGTAAGTCGAGCCAATAGGTGTTTAGCGGTGTTAGCCTGAGTGCGGTACTGGCTGAGGTGCTATGAGAAATCCAGGCTAGGTGCTACTCCACCAAATTTAGCTAATCCCTGAAGTGAAAGAAAAGTTTCGCCATTAGGCAAAACACCCATGCTAATATTATCTACTTCCTGAATTTTAACAGGTACTAAATCTAAAGGTTGCTGCTTCACGGCGTTTTCCCTACAATTTGTGTTGTTTTAAAAACATAATGATTCATGCATGCTTTTAATAAGTGATATTCATTTTTCCCTCCTGGTGATTATACGTTTCACTATTTAACTTCGCTAAATACAACACTCTTATCCACTTGCTTTGTTCTGTTTATCGATCATATATGCAATATTTGCACGCCTGCCATCTCGTTCTTCTACTCATACTCTATTCACAAATTTATCTTAGGTCACGTGAAATTTGAAGGTACTGGTCAACAATAGGTCTTAGAGGCAGCTTGGTTGTGGAACATAGATAAGTAGTGGTGGTTCTTTATTCAGATTAGCAGGCTGATGCGAAGAACAGTGGCGAGATCGGTTTAGCTGACGCTGCCCTTCGCGGGTGCCTCATTGGCTCGCCAAATCGTTACGCCGTGCTACGGGGTTGCTGACTTTTGGGGCGTGATCGTCGCGCGCTAAAGCGTGCTCCTACGGGGGCGGTAGTGGGTGGGTTGGGGAAAGCGGGGGCTGCAGGCCGTGAAGGCCTGCAGAGTTTTTCTGAGTCTGGCTTACGCTTTGAGCACGTACTTGAGTGTTTCAACAACCTGCTCAGTGGTGGTGCACCAGGCCTGTGCCCCGGCATCCACTTCTTTCAGCGGATGGATGATATCTTCGCTGTGCAGGGTGATGTAGGGCTTGGCGAGTGCGGAGCAGTAGCCAGCATCAAACGCAGCGTTCCACTGTTTGTATTTGTCGCCGAAGCGCACAACAACTAAATCGCTTTGCTCGATCAGCGTGCGGGTGCGAATGGCGTTGACCTTGGAGGATTGGTGGTCGCGCCAGAACGGGTTGCTCTGCTCGCCGAGGTGATCGCCTGCGGCGTCAGAGGCGTCGTGGTCGGTAACGGGAGCGGTAAACACAATATCCAGGCCTGCGGCTTCTGCGCCGCGTTGAATTTCATCGCGCCAGTCGGTGTGGATCTCGCCGGAAAGGTAGACGTAAAAGCTCATGGCTTGCTCCTTGAATGCTGACTATCAGGTAATTCGGTAGAGCCATTTTATGGAAAAACATTCCAACTTTATACCGGCGCTAAATAAGTGGCTGTTTGGCGAGTAAGTAGATATCCATAATCCAGCCGTGCGCTTCACGCAGCGCGCCGCGGCGCTCAATAATCTCGTCGCTTACCTCGCTTAGCGGGCCTTTGATCAGGCACTGTTTATCCATACCTAAATAGGCGCCCCACCAGATGTAGGTGTCGTCTTGTGGCAGTGTGGTAAAAGCCCCGCCGCTGTCGAGCATCACGGCAACGGTGGCGGCATCACTAGGCCAGCCGCGTTCGCGCAGGCGGCGGCCGGTGGTTATTTGGATTGGCTCGGCTAGCGCATTAAGAGGGATTTTATGCCCGGCGGTGAGCACTTGCAGGCTGGTGATGCCGGGCACGACGTTGACCTCAACCGCACGGCCGCTGTCCGTCAGGCGCTTGGCGATGCGCAGGCTGCTGTCGTAAAGCGAGGGGTCGCCCCATACCAGCATGCCAACGCGGCCGCCGCCAGGCAGGTGCTTATCCATCAGCTCGGCCCATGCGCTGGCAATGGCGTTATGCCATTCGTCTACTGCGCTTAGGTACTGGCGTTCGCCGTCGCGGGTGGGTAAATCGAACTCGACGATACGGGTACTGGCCGTGTCATTAAGCAACTGTTCACACAGTACGCGGCGCAGGTCGATAAGGTCTGATTTCGCCTCGCCCTTGCGCGGCAACAGAATCACGTCGGCCGCGTTCAAGGCGCGAACCGCCGCGAGCGTTACGTGGTCGACGTTGCCGGTGCCAATGCCGATCAGCGAGAGCGTGATCATGCGCTGCCCTCTTCATCGCTGCTGGCAAACGGTGAATCCGCGGACTGGGGGCGAAAGCGGCGGTCGTAACCTACCGCGTACAGGCTGCTTTCCTGGAAGTCTTCGGCTTCGAGTACCGGCCCCACCAGAATCAGCGCCGTGCGCTGGAGCGTGTGGTCGATCAGCGATTCCACTGTGGATAAGCGTCCGCGTACCACATGCTCATCCGGCCAGCTGGCCCGCCACACAATCGCCACCGGGCACTCTTCGCCGTAATGGGGCGTCAGGCTTTCCACCACCTGGGCCAGATTGTGGATGGAGAGGTGAATGGCAAGCGTGGCGCCCGTGCGGGCGAAGTTGGCAAGCGTTTCATCTTCCGGCATGGCGCTGGCCCGGCCCGGCGTACGGGTCAGCACCACGGATTGCGCCACGCCGGGTAGCGTTAGCTCCTGGCCAAGCGTTGCTGCCGCGGCGGCAAAGGAAGGCACGCCGGGGGTCACGCTGTAGGGAATATCAAGCTCCCGCAAGCGGCGCAGCTGTTCGCCCATGGCGGACCATACCGATAAATCGCCGGAGTGTAGCCGGGCGATATCCTGGCCTGCGGCATGAGCGATCTGGATTTCCTGCATGATGTCATCGAGCGACAGCGGCGCGGTGTTGATGATGCGCGCGTCTTTCGGACAGTGTTCGAGAATTTCTTCGGGCACGAGCGACCCCGCGTACAGGCACACCGGGCAGGCGGCGATCAGGTCGCGCCCGCGCAGCGTGAGTAGATCCGGCGCGCCGGGGCCTGCGCCAATAAAATGAACCGTCATAATCCAACTCCTTGCGCCGCTGTGGTCGCCACCGCGGCCGTGGCCTTTCTATCGTCTGAAACTGTTCGCGGGCCTAGAAGCCGTGCCCCTTGGCCTGCGGCCAGCAGCGCCACGGCTTCGGCCACGCTGCCGGTGCCTTTTTCGCGCAGGCTGTAGGCGGAATGGGTCAGCGTGGTGGCGCTGGGTAATGCTTCGTCCGCTACGCCTATTACCAGGATGTTACGAGCGCTGCCCAGCGCTTCAACCAGTGGCAGCATACTGCGCGCTGCCGCCAACTGATCAATAGGGCCGTACTCGGCAATCAACTGATCCAGCGCCTGTTCAAGCGACTCACGCGTTGCCTGCCGGCGAAAGCCGAAACCTGCCACGTTCATCGCTATTGTTTGCGTAGTCATCGAACACCGCGCCACTGCGCGATTGGGTAGCTGGATTTCCAGCCCCGGCGCGTGCCCATGGGCGCGGCGTGGGCAAGCTCCAGGCGCAGCAGTTCGCCGCCCGCCTGTTGCTGCCAATGCGCCAGCAACGCTTCGGATTCCAGCGTGACCGCGTTGGCTACTACCCGCGTGCCGTGGGGCAACACCTGCCATAAAGTGTCCAGCAGTTTTTGGGAAAGCCCTCCGCCGATAAACACCGCATCGGGCAGCGGCGCATTCTCAAGCACCTCCGGAGCGCAGCCTTGGTTTACCTCCAGCCAATCAACACCGAGGTTTTCTGCATTACGCCGCGCCCGCGCGGCGCGCTCCAGGTGCTGCTCAAAGCCGATGGCCTGATTATCCGGGTGGGCCAGCAGCCACTCAATGGCGATGGAGCCAGAGCCCGCGCCAATATCCCACAGCCGCTCCCCAAACCTGGGGGCCAGTGCGCAAAGCGTTAAGCTACGCACGGCCTGCTTGGTGATCTGCCCGTCGTGCTCAAAAAAGCTATCGGCTAAGCCAGGCGTTAAGGGAATTGCGGGGCCGTTGCCCGCGACTTCGATGCCGACCGCCAACGGATGGGCGATATCCTCGGGTAACGCTTCATCCATGCGCAGCGTGCGGATGCGCTCACCTTCACCGCCCAGGGCTTCCAGTACGTTTAGTTGGGAATCCGCAAAGCCGAATTTATTAACCAGTGCGGCCAACTCGGCTACGGCGCTGCCATCGCGTAACAGCACCAGCAAGCACCTGCCGCTTTGCAGGTAGGGCCGAATGCGGGTAAGCGGTTTGGCGTGCAGGCCCAGGCAGGTGCAGCGCTCAAGCGCCCAGCCTAACCGGGCTGCCGCCAGGCTAAAGGTCGAGGGTGATGGCACGGCGATCCATTCGCTGGCTTCCAGGTGGCGCGCGAGGCTAGTGCCCGCCCCGAACCAGAACGGATCATTGGATACCAGCATGACCACTTGGCGGCCGCGCTCGTTGAGAAGTGCGGGGATGCCATCAAGAAACGGCACCGGCCACTCACGAATATCCGCGCTTAACGGGGGAAGAAGGCGCAAATGGCGGCGGGCGCCAAACACGATCTCGGCACGTTCAAGTTGCTCGCGGCTTGCCGCTGTCAGGCCCGCTGTGCCACTCTCCCCCCAACCTAACAGTGTGAGCCACGGAGCCTTGTTAACTAAAGCCATGATAAACGTCCTGATTCTTGGGGGTACAAGTGAAGCAAGCGCCTTGGCATTCGCCGTTAGTCAGCGCGGTATTCCAGCCATGTTCAGCTATGCAGGCCGGGTTAAAACGCCTAAAGCGCAGCCGCTGCCCACCCGCGTGGGCGGTTTCGGCGGCGCCGACGGTTTGGCGGCGTTTATCACCCAACAGCGCATCACCCATATTATTGATGCAACCCACCCGTTTGCCACGCAGATGAGCCGTAATGTTCTGGCCGCTGCCCTGCAAACCGGCGTACCGACGATTGCCCTGACGCGCCCGGCCTGGATGCCTACTACTCACGATAACTGGCAACACGTGGCAAGTGTAGAAGAGGCGGTTAGCGCCCTCGAAGGCCCGCCCCAGCGTGTGCTGCTCGCGATTGGCCGCATGCATCTGGCCGCGTTTGCCGCGCAGCCTCAACACCACTATGTGCTGCGCCTGGTCGACCAGCCAACCGCCCCGCTGCCGCTTGCCCACTTCACCACCACGGTGGATAGAGGCCCATTCACCCTGGAAGGCGATTTAGCGCTACTCAAAACCCAACGTATCGAACGCATCGTGTGCAAAAACGCTGGTGGCGAAGGTGCCGTTTCCAAGCTTGACGCCGCCCGCGCGCTTGGCGTGCCGGTCGTCATGATTGACCGCCCGGCGCTCCCCGCGCGCCATGAAGTGCATAGCGTTGATGAAGTACTTGCCTGGCTTAATAGTCGCTCTTGATCAAAGCGCTGAGCGCGGCGTATACACCAACGGCTCGCCGTCTCGCTCAATCAACCGCGTCTGTTTTGAACCGACAATCACCAGCGTGCGCATATCCGCCATTTCCGGTGTGGCATCTTTTAAGGCCGTTACGCGGATCGACTCATCAGGCGTTGAAACCGCGCGGGCGAAGATAATCAACCGTTCAGGCTCACACGCCTCGCGCAGCACGTCCAGGGTGCGCTCAAACCCTACCGGGCGCGATTTTGAGCGCGGGTTATAAAACGCCATCGCAAAATCGGCTTCAACGGCCAAACGCAGGCGCTTTTCGATCAGCGCCCAGGGCTTCAAGTTGTCGGATAGATTGATGCAGCAGAAGTCGTGCCCCAGCGGCGCACCCGCACGGGCGCTGGCCGCCAGCATTGCAGAAATACCTGGCAGCACCTGAATATCCAGTGCGCGCCACGCGGCATCGCCCGCTTCCAGCGCTTCAAACACCGCCGAGGCCATGGCGAATACACCGGGGTCGCCAGAGGAAACCACCACGACTCGGTGGCCTTCTAGCGCCAGCTGTAGCGCCTGCTCGGCACGGCGAATCTCTTCGCGGTTGTCTGAGCCGTGGCGGGTCAGGCCATCGCGCGGTGCTACTCGGTTCACGTAGGGTACGTAGCCCACCACGTCCGTGGCGTCACTAAGCGCGGCCGTTACTTCCGGGGTAATCATCGCATCCGCGCCCGGCCCCAGGCCGACAATTTTTAGCCAGCCGCTCATGGGCGCCTCCCGTTGCCGTGAATCAGCACAATCGAGAAGTAAGGCACGCTCTCGCCAACGTCTACCAACGGCAACACGCGCTGCTGCTCCATGGCGGCGTATTCGATCAGCCAAGCCTGGTCTTCCCGGCCCGCCTGTTTAAGCGCTCGGCGCAGCTTGTGAAGATTGCGCCCAATCTTCATGACCACCAGCGCGTCGGTATCGGCGATATGTTTGGCGAGCGTTTCTTCCGGCAGCGTGCCCATCAGCACGGTCAGGATATCGTCGCCCCAGGTGATAGGCTGCCCGGTCGCTGTCCAGGCGGCGGACATACCGGTAATCCCCGGCACTACCGACACCGGTACCTGGTTGAGCAGGCGCGTATACAGGTGCATAAACGAGCCGTAGAAGAACGGGTCGCCTTCGCAGAGCACCACCACGTTGCAACCGGCGTTGGCTATCTCGGTCAGTTGGGCCACGCATTGCGAGTAAAACTCTGAGAGCAGTGCGTTGTACTGCGGGTCGTCGAAAGGAATCTCCGTGGTGACCGGGTACTCCATGGGCAGCTCAATAGTGCCGGGGGCTAACAGGCCTTCAACAATGCTGCGCGCATGGCCACGGCGGCCCTTTTTACGAAAATAGGCAATATGCGTGGCGCCACGAATCAGCCGGTCGGCGCGTACGCTCATCAAGTCCTGGCTACCCGGCCCCAGGCCAACGCCGTAAACCGTGCCTTGTGCGGATGCCTGAGTCATTCGACGCGATCCGCCATGGCGTTGATGGCCGCGACCGTTACTGCACTGCCACCCAAGCGGCCGCGTACGATGCAGCTGGGAATGGCGGGCGTCGCCCAAAGCGCTTCCTTGGATTCAGCGGCGCCTACAAAGCCTACCGGGCAGCCGATTACCGCCGCCGGGCGCGGGCAGTTTGGGTCTTCCAGCATGTTCAAAAGATGAAACAGCGCGGTGGGCGCGTTGCCAATGGCCACCACGGCGCCTTCCAGATGCGGGCGCCATAATTCAAGCGCTGCGGCCGAACGGGTGTTAGCCATTTCCTGAGCGAGGTGTGGCGTGCGCTCATCGTTCAGGGTGCAAATAATCTCGTTATTGGCCGGTAGGCGCTTGCGGGTGATGCCTTCAGAGACCATTCGCGCATCGCAGAGTATTGGCGCACCCTGCTCCAATGCTGAACGTGCTTTATTGACCGCGTCATTTTGAAAATGAATATGCGCGGCCAGCTCCACCAGCCCGGCAGCGTGAATCATGCGCACGGCAACGGTCTCTTCCTCAGCTGAAAAGCGCGCAAGGTCGGCCTCGCTGCGGATAATCGCGAAGGATTCCCGGTAAATCGCCGGGCCACTTGTTTCGTACTTATAGGGCACCCAAACTCTCCAAATATTCGACGACCTCAGTCTCGGTGAGGTCTGTCTTAATGGGCGTGCTCTGGGCATCACCCTTAACAATAAGATTAAATCGGCCTGCCTGACCGACCAGGCACACGTCGGCCGATGAACGGCGGGCGCACCCCTTGGCGCAGCCGGATATATGAACGCTATGTCTTTTAACGTCGGGCGCTAACTGCCTGGCGAGCGGTTGGGTGGCAACGCTTGCCTGGGCGCAGTAAGGCGCGCCGGGGCAGGCATCCATCAATAAACGCGTATCCTGGTTATCATTGATCAATCCTTCAACCGGCCCGCTTGCGCCCTTGACCCATAAACGTCGCCACGGCGTTACGCGTACATGGCTCACCGCCGCAGGCGTTACGGCCGCCCGCAATGCAGCGGCGGCTGCGCGGCCAAACGGCAGCCCGTAAACCATGCCCGCTTGATGTTCGCCAAGCACCAGCGCCGCGTTTGGCATTTTACCCGCACTTACACAAGCGCTTGCGGGGCGCATTTTAGCAGGTGACCATGCGGGAAGCGGCACTTTATGCCGCCGCATCCGCCCGGCTTGATTTCCGCCGCTTTCCACAAACCAGTGCGTCAGGCGTATTAAATGCTCAACGGCAGCCTCGATAGAGCCCACCGGCGTACCGCAGGCATGGCCTTCGGCACGCACTATCAGCCCGCCGTCGATTGCCCGCTCAATTCGAAAATCAGCGGCGGTATCTCCCAATACCGCTAACTCACCCGCATCAATGGCAATACCGACTTTGCTGGGCATCGCGGGCAGTTCGCTGCCTCGCAGCTGTAACAAGCAGGCAAGTTGATGCGTGTCGTCGCCTGCCTGCCAGCCGGGTGCCAGCAGGCATTGGGGTTGCTGCTCGGTGGCGGGGTCCGCACTGACCAATTCGTGTGCGACCAAAAAGTCCATTAACGGCGGCCATGTGCTTTCCGAGACGCCGCGCAGTTGAATATTGGCGCGGCTGGTTAACTCAATTAACCCGTTGCCATAGGTTTCCGCGGCATCGCACAGCGCGAGCATCTGCGCTTTGGAAAGCTGGCCGAGCGGTGGGCGCACGCGCACTAGCCAACCGTCGCCGGTTTCCATGGGCCGCCAAGCGCCGGGGCACCAGCCTTTGATCAGCGGACTAATGCTCATAAACTGGCGGTTTCCCTGGCTTCGTCCATTTCCAGCAGCAGGTCTTGCAGCGCTTCGCCGTGCTCGCCGGGTTCCTGCCACATGCCGCGCTGGGCAGCTTCCAGCAGCCGCTCGGCCATCTCTTCAAGCGCTGCGGGGTTGTGCTCACGTAAAAACTGTTGGTTGGCCTCATCCAGTACCAGCGCTTCGCTCACCTGGGCGTACTGGTAATCCGCCACTAAATCCGTGGTGGCATCGTAAGCAAACAGATAGTCGACCGTGGCGGCCATTTCAAACGCGCCCTTGTAGCCGTGTTCACGCATGGCGTTGATCCACTTGGGGTTCAACACGCGCGAGCGAATGACCCGGGCAAGCTCCTCTTTGAGCGTGCGAATTTTGGGCACGGCGGGGTTGGCGTGGTCGGCGTGATAGATCTCCGGCGCCTGGCCGGCAAGCGCGCGGGTGGCGTTAGCCATGCCGCCCTGAAAGGCGTAGTAGCTGTTGGAGTCGAGAATATCGTGCTCGCGGTTATCCTGATTCTGCATCACCGCATCCAGCCCTTTGATCTGCTGCTCAAAGGCGCCGCGTGCGGCGGTGCCGGAATCCGCAAACTGCCCGTAAGCGTAGGCGCCGGTGTCCAGGTAGGCCTCGGCCAAGTCATCGGCATCGCCCCAGCTACGGTTTTCAATCAGCCGGTTCAGGCCTGCGCCATACTCGCCGGGCTTACTGCCAAAAATACGGTAGCTCGCTTCCTGGGCGGCCATTTCGGCACTCACCCCTTGAGCTTCAAGAGCGTGCTGACGCTCAAGCACGGCAGCACGAATGGTGTTGCTATCGCCTGGCTCTGCATAGTTAGCAACCGCTTGCACGGCGGCATCAAACAGGCGAATCACATTGGGGAAGGCATCGCGAAAAAAACCGGATACGCGCAGCGTGACATCTACCCGTGGGCGGTTAAGCAGCATCGAAGGGATTACTTCAAAATCGATCACCCGCTGAGAACCCAATGACCACTTGGGCCGCACGCCCATCAGCGCAAAGGCCTGGGCGATATCGTCGCCGCCGGTGCGCATGGTCGCGGTCCCCCAGATGGAGAGCCCCAAGCGGCGCGGGTAGTCACCGTGATCCTGCAGGTAACGTTCGACAAACGCCTGAGCGGATTTCTCGCCCAACGTCCAGGCAGCAGGCGATGGAATCGAGCGGTTATCCACGCTGAAAAAGTTGCGCCCAGTGGGCAGCGTATCCAACCGCCCCCGGCTCGGCGCACCGCTCGGCCCGGCGGGCACAAAAATCCCCTCAAGCCCATCCAGCAGCGAGCCAATCTCCATTTTCACACCCTGCTGCATGGCGGCCCACAGCTGCTCGCGGGCAAATTTAAGCTGCTCCGCCGAGGCAGGATACGCTTGGGCAAGCGTTGCCAAATCCCCTTGGGCCAACACATAGTCGGCCACCAGCTCTTCACCAAGTAGCTCCAGCCGCTCGCGGGTATCGGCGCCGGTTCGCCAGGCAGCGGTTAGTTTGCCTGCCAGCACAGCCGGTTTAGGACCAAGCCAAGGCTCGCTGCCCGCCGCCAGCGGGTCGAAGTCTTCCCCCAGCGCCAAGTCAGCAGCCAGATTGTGCAGCAAGCCACGGCTTGCCACCGCTTCACCACGCGGCAGCCTTAACAGTGCTACCAGCGTAGCCGCCCGTTTCTCCTCGGGCGGAAGCGTGCCCAGTATATGCAGGCCGTGGCGAATCTGAGCTTCCTTGATATCGCACAAAAAGGTGTCCAGCTCGTTGAGAATTTCGCTGTCACAACTGCTGTTCACCGCGTGGGCAAGCTCCTGATCGATGCCAGTTGCCCGCAGATGCAAAAGTATCTGCTCGCGAATCAGCGCTTCGCGACGCGGGTCCATATCCAGCGCCTGATAATACTCATCGGTAAGCGCTTCAAGCTCGGCCATGGGTCCGTAAAGTTCAGCGCGCGCCAGCGGCGGCATCAGGTGGTCGATAATTACCGCCTGGCTTCTGCGCTTGGCCTGGGCGCCTTCGCCGGGGTCGTTGACAATAAACGGGTAGAAATGCGGCAGCGGCCCGAGCGCGATATCCGGCCAGCATTCGGCGCTTAGCGCGGTGCTTTTACCCGGCAGCCACTCAAGATTACCGTGCTTGCCCACATGAATAACCGCCTCGACCTGATAGTGCTCGCGCAGCCAGAGGTAAAACGCCAGGTAGCTATGCGGCGGCGCCAGCTCCATATCGTGGTAGGACTGGGTCAGGTCATCAATAAAGTCGCGCTCGGGCTGGATGCCCACGAAGGTTTCGCCAAAGCGGATACCCGAAATCATCAGCCGCCCCTGACGGCATTTGGGGTCGTCTTGCGGCGCGCCCCAGCGGGTGCATATCGTTTTTTGAAGCGCGGCGGGCAGGGTTTGAAACCAGGCCAGATAATCCTCAACGCTAATACTTTGCCAGCAGGCGCGTTGATCCAGTCTGTCATGATCGTTAGTAACCGCGCCCTGGAGCAGGCGAATCAGCGCATCGCCGCTTTCCGGCAATTCGCTTAGCGGATAACCGACACCTTTCAGAGCGTTTAAAATGTGCAGCGTAGAGGCCGGTGTATCCAGCCCTACTCCGTTACCGATACGCCCATCGCGGTTGGGGTAGTTGGCCATAATCAGCGCGACGCGCTTTTGGGCATTGGGCGTTTGGCGCAGCGCGCAAAACCGCCGGGCCAGCTTGGCCACAAAGGCGGCACGCTCAGGGTGCAGCGTATGATGCGTAACAGAGAGCTGGGCGCGAGCGTTATAGTGCGCCTCGGCTTTAAATCCAACGGCGCGGGTGATAATCCGCCCGTCCATTTCGGGTAGCACTACCTGCATGGCGACATCGCGGCTATGCAGCCCGGCGGCCATTCCCTGCCAGTCATCCGCTGTACTGCTGGCGAGTATCGCTTGAAGCACCACCGGCCGCCCGACAAAAAGGCTTTCATGAAGATTACTGCCCAGCTCATCTGCGGCAGTGGCGTCATCGGCGGTGCGGTTTACCGAAAAGCTGGTGGTATTGACCACTAGCATAGCGCCGGTTTGCTCAATGAGGTGGTTGGCAAACGCGATGCAAGGGCCTTCTTTTAAAGAGGCCACCGCAACAGCTAACGGCTCAAGCCCTTCGGCTTTCAACGCGTTGATCATGCCGTCGAGCACGGCGGTATTCGCGCCCTGCAGGTGGCTGCGATAAAACAGCAGTAGGCATACCGGGCGCCCTGCAACACGTTGCTTTTGCCACTCGCTTAGGCTGACCGCCTGCTGGCCGTTGGCTTGAGGCGCATAAATAACCGCTGCCGGAATCACTTTAGGTTCTTGCCACGCATACTCATGCGCTAGGTACTCATGTGTTAGACACTCATGCGCCAGGCATTCGCTTCCGATAAAGCGCAGCAGCTGCTCGGCGTTGTCCACGCCGCCTTCGCGTAAATAGCGCCACACGCGGTAGGCATCGTCGAAGGCTATGCTTGAGTCTTCAAGCAAAGCATCGTCCGGGGCGTCGCAGCCGGGCACCAGAATCAGCTGGCGCTCGGGCTTGGCAGCCGCCCAGGCCAGAAGCCGCTCGTAGCCGTACTGCCAATAGCCCTTTCCACCCAACAGTGACACCACCACCAAGCGGGCTTTTTCCAGCACGCGGTCTTCGTAAAGATCAAACGCCGCCGGTTTCACCAGGTTCATCCAGTTCGCCAGCCGCACCGAGGGGTAGTCATCGCCCAGGCGATCAACTGCCTGGGCCAACGCCGACAAGTTACTGTCAGCGGCGGACATAATCACAACCTCGGCAGGGCTTTGCTGCAGGTCGATGATGCCTTCATCATCAACAAAGCCTCCCGGTTTGGCGGCGAAAAGATGCATTAGGCGCTTACCGACGTCTCAGCGCTGGCCAGCGCCTTATGAATTTCATCGCTGTTCAGCGTTTTGCCGATAATCACCAGCTGGGTCTGGCGCGCCTCGTCTTGACGCCACAAACGGTCAAAATAACCGTCCAGGCGCTCGCCGACGGCCTGAATAACTCGGCGCATGGGTTTACCGGGGATCGCCGCAAAACCCTTGGCGCGATAAATCTCCTGGGTTTTCAGCAGATGTTGAAGCCTGGCCGCCAGCTCATCGCCATCGACTTCGCCCAGCGTAATGACGCAGGAATCAAAGTTATCGTGGGCGTGATCGTGGTGGGCGCCTTCGGCATGGTGCTTGTCGTGATGGTTGGTAATCTTGTCGATATGCTCCTCACTGGCCGCGCCAATGCCCATCAGGGCTTCCAGCTGGGCCGTGTCAGTCGCTAGCGTTTGATCGATAAACAGCGTTTTGACCGATGCGGGCACCCGCGCCTGTACCAGCGCTTCAACCCGGGCTTTCTCGTCGGCGTTCAGCAGGTCGGTTTTACTGACCAGCACTAAATCCGCCGCGCTTAGCTGGTCATCCAGCAGTTCGCGCAGGCTGGGGTCGTGGTCCAGGCTGTCGTCGGCCAGCCGCTGAGCGGCAACCTTTTCTTCGTCGTTGGCAAACCGGCCCGCGGCTACGGCAGGCCCGTCGATCACGGTGATAATGGCATCGACGGTGCAGTGCTGGCGGACTTCCGGCCAGTTAAACGCCTGCACTAGTGGCTTGGGCAAGGCCAGCCCGCTGGTTTCGATCAGGATGTGGTCGATATCATCACGCCTCGCCACCAGCTTTTTCATCACCGGCAGAAACTCTTCTTCCACGGTGCAGCAGATGCAGCCATTGGCCAGCTCGTAAATACTGCCGTCTTCACCGGCGTCGACTTGCTCGCCCTCTTCAGCTCCGTCTTCACAACCTAACGCACAGCTACGCAGCAGGCTTGAGTCGATATCCTGCTCGCCGAACTCGTTGACGATCACGGCAATCCGCTTACCGGTAATCTGGCGCAGAATATTGGCCAGCAACGTGGTCTTGCCGCTACCTAGAAAGCCGGTCACGACCGTGGCGGGAATTTTATTTAACTGCATGCGAGGATTCCTCAATTTGGGGGCTTGCGGCCGTGGCCTGCGCTGAATCGTTGCCAAGACCGAGGCTAAGCAGACGCGCTACCGCAGCAGGATTATTCGGGAAAAACAGGTGTAAGTACGTCGCCGTTAAGCGACCGGCACGGTAGATCGGCTCGCCAGGCGCGGGGTGGCGCTGGCGGCGCCCGTAAGCCATCGGTTCAGGCATTTGCTCGGCCATCGAGCGGTGATGGGCATGGCCACGAACCGGCCCTTCGGGCAGCTCGGCGGTCTGCATGCCCTGGCAGCCGCGCCGCCCACGCATGGCACCGTGCCCCGGCAGTAAGCCGAGCATGGGGTGAGTGTTCTCGGCATAGTCGGTTAGCGTTTCCAGGCTATACAGCATGCCACCACACTCGGCGAGGATGGGTTTACCCGCGCTAAAGAAGCCGTTAATGGCATCGCGCATGGCGGTATTCGCCGCAAGCGCCTGCGCATGAAGCTCCGGGTAGCCGCCAGGTAGCCAAAGGGCATCGCACTCGGGTAGTTCGGCATCGCTCAGTGGTGAGAAAAAGCGCACCTGCGCACCCATCTGCGCCAGCAGGTCCAGGTTGGCCTGATAAATAAAGCTGAACGCCGCATCGCGGGCCACGCCTACTGTCTGCCCAGCCAGTGCCTGCGGCACAGCAGGAAGCGCCTCAGTAGAAGCACTAAAGCTGACCGGCGAAAGCGTGGCGAGCGCGTCCAGCAGCCCTGCGGCTTCCAGCGCCTGCGCCGCGGCTTCAAAGCGAATTTCCAGATCGTCGCGAATCTCTTCCGCCTGCACCAGGCCCAGATGACGCTCGGGAAGTGCCAGCTCAGGGTCACGCGGTACGGCAGCTAAAAAAGGAATGGCTGCGGGCAGCGCGCCTTCAATCAGCTCCCGGTGGCGCTGGGAGCCGCAGTTATTGGCAATCAGCCCGGCAATTTGAATGTCGTCACGAAAGCCAGCCAGCCCCGTTACCAGTGCAGCGGCTGTTTGGGCCATGCCTTTAACATCCATCACGATGGCCATGGGAATGCCGAACAGCGCGGCTAAATCGGCACTGGAAGGCTCGCCGTCAAACAGGCCCATGGCGCCTTCCACGAGAATCAAATCGGCTTCAACAGCGGCTTCATAAAAGCGCTGGCGGCAGTAGGCTTCGCCTGCCATCCATAAATCGAGCTGGTCAACCGGTTGGCCAGAGGCCTGGGCGAGTATTTGCGGGTCCAGGTAGTCCGGCCCGGTTTTAAATACCCGCACCACCTTGCCCTGATTGCGCAGCAGCCGCGCAAGCCCGGCGGTTACCGTGGTTTTGCCCTGACCTGAGGCAGGTGCTGAAATAAACAGCGCGGGGCAGCTGGCAGAAGGTGTACTCATCAGTACTCGATCCCCGCCTGAGCTTTGACGCCGCCGCGAAACGCGTGGCGCTCATCCTGCACGGTGCTGATGGTGTCGGCAATTTCCTGAAGTGGCTGTGCCATGGTGCGCCCGGTAATAATCACATTCTGATGCGCTGGGCGGCGTTTGAGTGCCTCTACCACCGGCACCGGGTCCAGGTAGCCGTACTTGAACATGTAGCTCATTTCGTCCAGCACGATGATGTTGTAGGCCGGGTCTTCCAACAGGCCCTTGGCGATTTCCCAGGCAGTTTCGGCGGCTTGAATATCGCGCTCGCGGTCCTGGGTTTCCCAGGTAAAGCCCTGGCCCATGATATGCCAGTCAAGCCTTGGGTGGTCACGAAAGAACAGGTATTCACCGGTTTCGCGCCGCCCTTTAATAAACTGAATGACCGCGCCTTTCTGACCATGCCCCAGCGAGCGCGCCAGCGTACCGAGCGCCGAGCTGCTTTTACCCTTGCCGTTGCCTTTGAGCAGGATTAATACCCCGCGCTCTTCAGTGGCGCGGCTGATGCGCTCATCGACCACCTCTTTTTTGCGCTGCATGCGGTTTTGGTGATTGCTATCGCTCATGCTGACTCCTGGGTGGGCAGTGCCCAATACAAGGCGCCCAGCTGCTGGGCAAGGCGTGTCGCCTGGCCACGTTTTACAAATGAGTGTTCGGTATCCATCACTACACAATCGCCAAGCGTTGGCAGGTCTGCAACGGACTCGCGGGTGCGCCCGTCGGTGATCAAGTAGGTACGTATATGTAGGCCGGGTTCGCGGCGCTGCCACTGACGAATCAACTTTCCTGCCTCCTCAACCGCTTTACGCAGCGGCGTGCCGCCCCCGCCATCGGCACTGTTCAGCGTCGCCTCTAGGCTTTTGGGCGCACGCTGGCGGGTGAGTAGCGGTGTCACCGTATTGTTGCCAAACCCCAGCACGGCCAGCTGCTCGCGAGCGCTGTACGCCTGGCGGGTCAGGCTATCCACCCAGCCCTTGGCCTGGCCCAACAGGCGCTTACCCAGCGTCGAGCCGGAGGTGTCCAGCAGTACCAGGTGCAGCACTGGCTGCCCGGTGCGCGCTTTGCGATCACGCAACTGTCGCCAGGGCCACTGACCACGATTGGCGATCAGCGTGGCGAACCAGTCGGGGCGAGAGGTAGACGAAGGTGGTTTATTAGCTCGCCCCTGGCCCAACTCGGTGCCCTTACGCGTACCGCCAAGTGAAAGCAGCGGCTTAGCCGCAGGCCGGTTGATGGGTGTAAGCGCAGGGAGATTCAGCAGTTGGCTATCCAGCATGTTCTGCGCGATGGGCGGCATGGCGCCCCACTGCCCCTGCTCGCCTGAATGTCCACCGGCAGACGACTGACCGCCAGAAGGCTTTTCATTTGGCGTGGACGAAGGTGGTGGAGAAGACGGCGGCGTTGATGGTGGTGTGGAAGATTCATGCGTACGCCGATGGGCCAATACCCAGGGCTCAACGGTATCCACATCGTCCTGAATGATTGTATCGCCTCCCCGCCAAGCGGCATGGGCCTGGGCGGCGCGGTGCCAGGTAACATCGGCACGCAGGCCTTCGACGCCGGCTTCTTCACAGCGGTTGGCGATGTGTGCGTAAACCCATTCAGGTGCGCTCACGGCTGCTAGCACATCTCTCGCCTGCTCGATACGTTCACGCAGGGCTGACTGCTCAGCGGCGAAGTCGGCGATAAAGCGTTCGGGGTCGCGATCAAAAGCATCGCGCTGCTGCACGATGGCGATGCGCTCTTCGATACGGATGGAGGCCGGCTGTTCCAGGCAGAGGCCAAACCGGTCGAGCAACTGCGGGCGCAGTTCGCCTTCATCCGGGTTCATGGTGCCAATCAGGCTAAAACGTGCCGCGTGGGAGTGACTAATACCGTCGCGTTCAACGATATTGACCCCACTGGCAGCGACATCCAGCAGCAGGTCGACCAGGGTATCGGCGAGCAGATTGACTTCATCGACGTACAAAACGCCGCCATGCGCTCTGGCCAACAGCCCTTCGTGAAAGGTGGCTTCGCGCTCGTTCAATACCTTTTGCAGGTCCAGGCTGCCGGTCAGGCGGTCTTCACTGGCGCCTAGCGGCAGGGTCACAAACGGCGACTTGCCGCCCTTGTCAGATTCGGGCAGCAGTGCCGCCAGCGCGCGGGCGAGGGTTGATTTTGCGCTGCCTCGCGGGCCGCTAATCAGCACCCCGCCAATGCGCGGGTTGATTACGTTTAAAAGCAGCGCTTTCTTAAGCGATGCCTGGCCGACGACGGCGGTAAAGGGAAACTCAACCACAGGCATCACCATGGGTAAAAGGAACATTGACTTGATTTAACAAGAAGATATTGAGCGACTGAGAGCCGCAACAAGCGCGTAAAGCGCATACTCTACAAGCGGGTAAAACTAATACATTAAGCAGCGCATGGACACTGCTATACACGTGAAAGTTATTCATCCCTGACACGAGAATAACGATAGAGCCAAACCCCGTGAAAGTGGCTACAATAACCGCGCATTATAGAGGATGGCGTCAGGTGGAAGCCACCTCGCCACTTCAGCAAGTCGTCAATATCAAAGGTTTTTTAGTGTTTTATCCTCTCGTCTTCGGCAGTCTGTCGAGCTTTATGTCCATCGGTACCCGGAACACCATCTCATGAAGTTCGCCCCCGCCCTATTTAATACGCCTTTCACACAATGAAAGCCATTGCCATGCAAAGCGCCCCGATGGCTCGCACTCAGGCGCACTGGCTTTGGCTTGCGCCCTTGGTGCTGCTGATCGCACTGCTTGCCGGTACGGCGATTGGTGAAACGGCGATTCCCGTGGATACGATTCTCAAGGTATTGGCTAATCATCTTCTGGGTGCTAACTACGCCGTTGATCGTATCGATGCTGGGATTATCTGGAACTACCGGCTAAGCCGCGCCCTTGTAGCCGCGTGTTGCGGATCGGCCCTGGCCCTGGCCGGAGTTGTGCTCCAGGCGTTACTGCGCAATCCCCTGGCCGACCCGTACTTGATGGGTATATCGGCAGGCGCCTCGACCGGTGCCGTGGCCGTCACGGTGGCGGGGCTTGGCGCGGGTGCTTTAACGCTATCCGCGGGGGCATTTGCCGGTGCTGGCCTCGCGTTTGGTTTGGTGGTACTGCTTGCCCATGCAGCCAGTAGCGGTACCGGCGGCGGGCGTAGCACTCAGGCGGCCGGGGCCATTATTCTGGCCGGTATTGCAGGCTCTCAGCTGTTTAACGCACTCACCGCCTTCATCATTACCAAGTCGGCCAGTGCCGAGCAAGCCCGCGGCATCATGTTTTGGCTTTTGGGCAACCTTTCTGGGGTGCGCTGGAACGATGTGGCAATCGCCTTTCCTGCCGCCCTGGGCGGCCTGTTGATTTGCCTTTGGCACCGCCGCGCACTGGATGCCTTTACCTTTGGCGCCGACAGCGCGGCATCCATGGGTATCGCCGTTCGCCCAACGCGGGGGCTTTTAATTATTGCGGTAGCGCTGGTGACAGCCATTATGGTGTCGATGGTCGGCGCTATTGGCTTTGTGGGCTTGGTGATTCCCCATGCCATGCGCTTTATCGTGGGTACCCAACATACGCGTTTGGTGCCCGCTTCGGCACTTGCTGGCGCCGTGTTTTTGATTGGCTCGGATATTCTTTCGCGCATTCTGGTGCCCGGCCAGGTACTGCCCATTGGGGTGATTACCTCGTTGATTGGCGCGCCAGCTTTTGCGTTGATTCTTGTTCGGGGCACGAGGAATCGATGAAATTAACTGCACAACAGCTGGGCTGGAGCGTACATGGGCGCACGCTGTTAGAAGACGTTTGTCTTGACGTAGCGCCCGGCCAGACCTTCGGCCTAATTGGCCCGAACGGCTCCGGTAAAACTACGCTATTACGCCTGCTGGCAGGTTTGAATAAACCTAAAACAGGCCGCGTACATATAAACGACCGGTCGATTGCCAAAATGCGCCAGCGGCATATCGCGCAATCCATCGCGCTGGTTGAGCAACAGGCGGAAACCACCGATAGGATCCACGTGCGCCAGGTCGTGGGGCTGGGCCGAACGCCGTTCCTTTCGGCGCTGCGCCCGTGGTCAGCTCAGGATGACGCCATTGTGGATCAGGCGCTGAATGATGTGGATATGGCGCACATGGCGGACCGCCTCTGGCATACCCTTTCCGGCGGCGAGCGCCAGCGCGTGCATATTGCCCGGGCACTTGCCCAGCAACCCAAAATCCTGCTGCTGGATGAGCCCACCAACCACCTGGATATTCGCCACCAGCTGTCGATTCTTGAGCTGGTCAGGCAGCTGCCCATCACCGTGGTAATTTCCCTGCACGATCTGAATCAGGCCATGGAGTGCGACCGCATTGGCGTGATGGACGGTGGACGCCTGATCGCCAGCGGCCAACCGCATGACGTGCTAACCGCCCAGTGCTTACAAGAGACGTTCGGCGTGTATGCCCACGTGCTGGATGATCCTATTGACGGCAAACGGATTATGCGTTTTAGAAGCGCGGTTTAAACGCTTTTCGGCGGTGTAACGCTTTCTTTGCTAAGGTGTGGGTCCTTGTAACGAACTCTTACAATAAACAGGAAATCCACATGCGTATTTTGTTTACCGGTGGTAGCGGCAAGGCTGGACGTCATGCGACCGCGTATTTGCGCGACCAGGGTCACAGCATCACCAACCTGGACTGGGTAGCGTCCGTTGTGCCGGGCATCACCACGCTGAAGGTAGATCTGACCGACGCGGGCCAAGTGTTCAATGCGTGCCAAGCTTACGCCACTTTCGATGAGCTGGAGCCGGGCACTGGAATGCCACGCTACGACGCCATCGTTCACTTTGCCGCTATCCCCGCCATTCTGCACCGCCCGGATAACGAAACCTACCGTATCAATACGCTAAGCACCTACCATATTCTGGATGCCGCCACCCACCTGGGCATCCCCAAAGTAATCTTTGCCTCCAGCGAAACCACCTACGGCATCTGCTTTGCCGATGGCGAGAAGCTGCCAGACTACCTGCCTATCGATGAAGAACACCCCACTGTGCCGCAAGACAGCTACGCCATGAGCAAGGTAGTCAACGAAGTAACCGCGCGTTCGTTTCAAGCGCGCTCAGGCATCGACATTTACGCCCTGCGTATCAATAACGTGATCGAGCCTCATGAATACCGCCAGAACTTCCCGGCGTATATGGATAACCCGGCGCTGCGCCGACGCAACATCTTCGCCTATATCGATGCCCGCGACTTGGGCCAGATGGTCGACTGCTGTCTGAAAACGGATGGTTTAGGTTACGAGGTGTTTAACGTCGCCAATGAGGATCTATCGGTAGGGCTTACCAATGCCCAGGTGATCGAGCGCTTCTATCCTGGCGTACCTGTACAGCACGCAATGGGAGAATATGAGACGTTCTACAGTATCGACAAAGCGCGGCGCCTGGTGGGTTTCGAACCGCGTCACTCTTGGCGAACTGAGCTGGAGTAGTAAATCAACACGTCTTACTTTCTTGTCTTACTTTCTTGTCTTACTTTCTCATCTCACTATCTCGCCTCACTATCTCAGAAAAGGATTCCCTGTAAGATTCCTGATCAGTGCATGAGGGCTACGCGCTTGGCAATATGCCTCGTGCGTAGTGCTGCTAACTGCATCGTCGGAACCATCTATCTTGCTATCGCAAGAACCGCCACACCACGCTGTGTTCAGATCCCATGCTCCATAGCAGCACAACGATCGCAAGCAGCACTTCTAATACCAGCACGCCGATGCATAGCGTCGCGGTCGACATGATAAAGCCACGCTTGTGGCTGATGCCCAGGAAACTGGGCGTTCCCTTGTAGAGTAGGTAAGCGCTGTAAAGTAGGCCAATCACTATGCCCAACATGCGAAACCAGAAAACCGGATAAAGCGCAAAAACACCGCTCAGAAACATCGGCGTGGCAATGTATCCCGCGAAAATAATACAGTCGCGGCGGCTAGGACGGCTCTCCAGCTTGCGGGCTAGCCAGTAAATCACGTTACCGACCAAACCAACGGCCACTAACATCAGCGCATAGAACGCAATACCTAGCGCCAGGCCATTGGTAATAGAGACTTTATAGGTATCGATACCGCCATAGGTCCAACCCAGACGGGTCGTGCCGATTAGCGCACAGACCACAGGTATAGCCGCCAGAATAAGCACATGGTGGGCATAGAGATGGCTGACGGACTCATGCTCGTCACTGATTTTATGCCACTCTACGTCAGGATGATGGAGGAGCCCCCAAACATGGTGGATCATAACGACCTCCCGCTAATGCAAAGGCATAGCAATTGAAACCAGCACCTGGGACCAGCTGCTGGGATCAGACTTGAGATCAGGTGATGATAAGTGGGGTCAATCATCAAGGCCCAAACCCACTTTTAGTGTAGATCACCAGGTCTATTTATGACGCTTAATGGCCGCTGTTCAGTAAAGATATTTTCCTGCCAACCGTCACTCCCCCTCACGCGTTTAGCGACAGCGCTGTGTCCTCTATATCGGTACAAATACCGGCGCACCATTGACCTCAACAACCGTGAGCCGCTGACGGTAGAGCGCTTCGAGCGTACCGGCGGTTAGCAACCTTTCCCGTGGGCCCCACTTGGCTTCCCCATTGGGGTACAGAAGCAGTATCTGGTCGCACCAGCGGGCGGCTAAATTAAGATCATGCAGGCACATCACCACACTTTTGCCGCTTGCCGCCTGCTCGGCCATTAACGCCATGACGGCACTTTGGTGATGGAGATCCAGATGATTGGTTGGCTCATCGGCAAGCCAGATAGCGGGAGCTTGAGTAAGCACCGTGGCCAGAGCAACGCGCTGGCGCTCGCCGCCGGAAAGCGTGCTGACCAATCGCTTGCTTAAAGTGCCGATATCCAGGCGGCCCAACGCCTGCTCTGCAAGGGTGTAGTCAGCGCCACTTTCCCGCTGCCAAGCGGAAAGAAACGGATGGCGGCCAATCAGCGCCGTTTCCATCACCGTAGCCGGAAAGCTGTCCATTCGCTCCTGAAACACGACCCCTAACGTTTGCGCGACCTGGCGGCGACGTAGGCTGGCAAGCGGTGCTTCGTTGAGATGAACGCTCCCGGAGCGCGGCGCTCGTAACCCCGCCAGAGTGTGCAGAAGTGTAGTTTTACCCGCCCCGTTGGGTCCCAGCACGCCCCATACTTGCCCTGGTTGAATGGTTAAATTCAGCGGTGTTCCGCCTGGGCGATTAGGCACATCGATCACCAACTGCTGAGTGGTCAATATGCTCATTAGCGGCTCCGGTGGAGCAGAAACAAAAACGTGGGCACGCCCAAAAGCGCGGTAATCACCCCAACCGGCAGCTGTTCAGGGGCAATCATGGTGCGCGCCAAGGTATCGGCCAACACCAGCAGCGTGCCGCCCGCCAGAGCACAGGCGGGTAGAATAAGCCGCTGATCGTTGCCTAATAGCAAACGCAGCATATGGGGCACCACAAGACCCACAAACCCGATGCTGCCTGCGGTGGTGACCGCCGCTGCCGTCAGCAGGCTGGCAAGAATGTAGATACCCCACTCCAGCGGGCGCACGTTAACCCCCAGTGCAGCAGCCTGGGGGGCACCACGGGCCAGCACGTTGAGACTTCGCCCCAAAGGCACCAATAGTAAGCATACTGCCAGCAGCAGTAAAAGCGGCGGCCAGGGGGTGCGCGCATAGGAAAGATCGCCCATCAGCCAATACAGCATGCCCGGCAGGCGCTCGGCAGGGCTCATTGCCAGCATCAACGTAATCACCGCACCCCAGCCCGAGGCGACCACTACTCCAGTTAATAGAAGTCTTGCGGGGCTCCAGCCGCCACGGCCATGCGCCAAACCAAACACCAAAAGCGTTGAAAACAGCGCGCCAACAAATGCCGCCCCCGATACCAGGAACCCGCCCAGACCCACCAGCATGGCTGCCAGCGCGCCAATAGAGGCTCCGCCAGAAAGCCCCAGGACGTAAGGATCAGCCAAAGGGTTGCGCAGCAGTACTTGCATCAGCGCCCCGGCTACCGCCAGCAAGCCGCCGACTGCAAACGCAGAAAGCGCTCGGGGCAAGCGCAACTCCCAGACCAGCGTGCTGGCTAAAAGCTCGCCCTGCCCCTGGGCAACAGCCCACAGTTGAGCAACTGAGAGGGAGGCGCTGCCAATACTCACGGCAAACAGCAAAGCGATTAGCGCGGCAAGGACAAGCACTCCCAAGGGCGCACTTAGGCTGCCTTGCGCTACTTTCCTCATTACCGCGCCCCACGCATTCGGCGAACGCTATCCAACTGGTCACACAGAATCTTGGCACCTTGTACCATGCGCGGCGTCGGGCGCTGAATAAGCGAAGGCGGTACAAAGAACAGATGGTTATTGATCACCGCTGTAAGGTACGGATACTGCTCCCAGTGGGTTAACCAGTGGCGGTTTTCTTCACCCATTCCACCGGCCACGATAGCTTCAGGATTGGCTGCCAGCACGGCCTCATCATCAAGGCGTGGTACTAAACGTGGCTGTTCTCCCACCACGTTAAACCCGCCGCACAGCTGAATGACCTGGCCAATAAGATGCTGGTCGTTAACGCTCATAAGCGGCTCGTTCCACACCTGGTAAAACGTACTGACCGGCTCACGGTATTCATATTGATTTTCAAGCGCTGCCATCTGGCGCCGAAAACCATCAGCGACACTTTGCCCGGCGGCTTCCGTACCGGCCAACCGCGCTATGCGCTCAATCGTGCTGGCCACGCCCTCAATTGTGCGAGGCTCAATATAAAAGACCGATAGGCCTAACGCTTCAAGCGTTTCAAGCTGCTCGGCAGGATTCCCCGTGACCCAGCCAATCACCAGGTCAGGGGCAAGGCTTACCAGCGCCTCAAGATCAATACGGGTATGGCTGCCCACTGAGGCAACCTGCTTTGCCTCGGGCGGATAATCGCTATAGGAGACCACCGCCACCACCTGTTCACCCGCACCGGCGGCGTAGGTAAGCTCGGTGGCGCCCGGCGACAGCGTGGCGATGCGCCGGGCAGGGTTGTATAAGCAGACTTCTCGGTCGCGATCATCCACCACGCAGCGCGCGTGGTGATTCGCCTGCGCTATACCCGCAGGCATTACTAGCATGAGGGCCAGCGCCGCTCGCGCCAATTTATGCACTTTATTGACCAAAATGAACACTCAGAAAACCTGCCCGTCCCGCATTTAAATAGTCGGCGCCATCGAACGAGCGCGTGGTCACGTAATCCTGGCCCATAACGTTCTCTAATGTAAGGCGAGCACTCCACAATGGAGCAAACTGCCAGCCGGCGCGCAGATTGACCAGCCCATAACCACTTAGCCGGTCCTGGTTTTGTGCATCACGATAGCGGTGGTTTTGAGCGACCCACGAACCGCCCAGCGACCACTCGCCTAATTCGCGGTCGATATCCAGACGTACGCTTTGCGTAGCGCGATTCTGCAGCCGATTGCCTGTTAAGCGATTCTCAGGATCGGTGTAGGTCAACGCGGCAGCTAATATCCAATCATTTAGCTCAACGCCACTGGCAAGCTCTACTCCCCGAATCCGTGACGAAGGCACGTTAGACTGAACGCCCTGCCCCGCAATCAGATTATCAATATCCGTTTGATAGAGAGCGGCATCCCAAAACCACTGCGCATATTGGCCACGAACACCCACTTCAGCGGTTTCAGAGGTTTCAGATTCAAGGTCCGGATTACCAAACCCTGGGTAGTAAAGCTGGTTATACGTCGGCGCGTTGAACGCCGTGCCATAGCTGGCCCGCAGGGTGTGGTTGCTATCCAGCGCGTAACCTGCTGCCAGGCTGCCGGTAACTTCATCGCCATAAGCTTCATTATCATCAAAGCGTAAGCTGGCTTGCAGGGTTAACGGTGAAAAATCCAACAGCGCTTGGGTGAATACGGCTTTATTGCTGCGGCTGGTTTCATCGTATTCAATAGTACTGTCAACCTTATCCTCGCTGTATTCAGCGCCTGCGATCAGCTCGTGAGCCCCCGCGGTAACAATATTTTCCCAGCGCGCAGTGCTAATCTTGGTGTTGAATACCGAGTCGCCAAAGCTTGCATAGTCATCGCTCTCATCGCGGGATTCACTCAGCGTGAGGCGGCTGTGCCAGTCGCTTGTGATCGGCAACTCGCCATAAATACCGGCTACTTGTTGAACAAAGTCGTTTTCACCGCCGTCGTATTCGTTATTACCCCGAGCGCGTAGCGCAAGAGCACCCACCTCAGCGCCATTTTCAAACGTATGCGAAACCCGCGCCAACGCAGAGGTATTGTCGTAGCCTTTATCTTCGCCATCGCGGCGAACCGGCTGACCATCGGTAGTCAAGTGGCTGCCCGCAAAGCTGTAGCGGGTACCGCCTTCACGACCGCTGATTCCCGCGCTTACTCGCTGAGTATTGAACGAACCACCGCCTATCGAAAACCTCGGCTGCGGCCCCGCTTCGCTCGCTTGGGGCGTAAATAACTGCACTACCCCGCCAATCGCATCGGCACCGTACAGGCTACCCCGTGGGCCGCGCACGATTTCAGCGCGCTCAAACATACGCGGGTCAAGATACGACCAGGCAGCCCCGCCGCTGGTGGCTGAACGTAAACGAATACCGTCAATCAACAGCACATTTTGGCCGCTTCCAGTACCGCGAATATACATGCTGCTGTTTTTTCCAAAGCTGCCGTTAGAGCTTACATCCACCCCCGGCTGGCCACGAAACAGATCGGTAATGCTCACCGGGTCTTGGCGGCGCAGCGTGGCTTCATCTAATACGGTAACCGAGGAAAGGCTGTCATTGGCCGTACGCGGCGCCAGCGCGGCAGTAACCACTACCGGGTTAAGAGTGCTTTGCAAACCAGCTTGAGCGCTTGGCAGGTCACTCTGAGCAACGACCACGGGAGATACAACCAACGCAGCAAGCGCGGCAGAAACAGGAAGATAGTTAGGCATGAGGAGGTACCTTGCGCGCTGTGCCAACCCGCACAGCGTGGTTTTTATAATCGCCAAGCGCAGGCACCACAAGGGAATAGCAGGAAGTCACTAATCGCCTTGAGAGCGCCCACCGCGTCCTGGCATGTTCGGCTGATATAGCCCTCTCTCTCAGGCCGGTCTCCGGGCTGACAAGCGAAGCACACTGACGCTCCCAAGCACTCACCTTCCCATGCGTTTATATTGCACAGTGGTAACGAGGGCTCTTAACTTGATCACCGTTGCGGGGGCAGCGTTGGATTGGGCACCAACTTCCCGTTTCACCAGCGGCTTTGGCCGCCGACACCTGAAAGAGCGCGTAAACTAGCAAGTTGTCGTGACCCGGTCAATTTGACGGGTTCCTTACCGTACAAAACACAACATTTAAAAAACGATTGCCCTGACCGGTTGGTAGCAGATCATTTTTTCCAATCTAGCCGAAATCACTCAATACCAAGCGAAAATATAATCAATGGGTACAAATAAGGTATGCTCTGCATAGTTTAATGTTGCCCAACTGAAAATATTATTCGCCTACTTGAAACCACCAGGTTAAAAAAGCATCTTCCTCAACCAGGTCAGGCGTAGGCTGTGCTAAAAAACCGTAGCCTGCATCAATCTCTAAAGCGTTCGTTTCCAGTACTATATCTCTAATATTGCTGATACTTGAGCTTTCCTTAATACTAATCTGCTCCTCCTCTGAAGAAAATAACCCAACATGTAAACCTAACGCCGTGTACCAGAGACTGATCAATTCATGATCGTCCTGAGATTTAGCGGAAAAAATCACTTCTTTAACCATATCTACAGTATCTATCGTTTTGGGGGGCAACGCATCACTGCCTATAAGATCACCTTGTTCCACAAACTGCTGCCAAAGAGGTGAACCAGCATCAAAAAATAAATAAGGAGGCTTGATATAACCTGCCGTTGGATTGGACTGCTCGTGCCACTCTTCTTGTGGCTTTAAATTTATGAAAGAAAAATCACTGATTCCATTAAAAAACGTCTCGTGCTCCGCATAATCAGGATGCTGAGATATCTCAAACTGATACACAAACTTATGCTCCAGCAGAGTATCGATCACTCGAAAATGCGTGAAACTGGTATCCCATGACGCTTGAAATTGGTAAAGATTGTAAAACAGATCACGCAAATCCTCGCTGCTATGCTCGCCAGCTTGATCAAGACTCTGGACTGACATTTCCACTAGGTTTTCAAACTCATGCATCGACATGGCTTC
>NZ_JBQTDC010000044.1:0-28004 GCF_052353045.1 Halomonas sp. AOP7-B1-5
CTAGGTCTATCGAGGTAAATACTTCGAATGCGACAGGTTGAGCGTCAGTATTCTCTACATCCAAAATATTTGGGTTTTTCCTTACTTCTTCTAGAGGCTTGTCCGTTGCTAAAGCTTGGCCTTTGCGAATAGCTTTTATGCTGATGGCAGGGCTCTTTTCATTGCTGGGCAGCTGCCGGGTGAGCCAATTTATTTTTGCTGAGGTGCTTTTTCTATCTTTAGGTGCTTCAAGCCGCATGCTGCAGGTAATCGATTTGCGCGTCAGATCGACGGTTACTGTGAGGTCGGATGCAGCATTGGGTATATCAATGTTACTTATGAGAAGGTGCTCAGATGCCAGCCTTTCACAATCATCCGCTAGTCGTTGTTTTGGATCATTCCGATGAGCTCTAGGGAGTTTAACCTCTACCTTTTCTCCGACCAAAGGCCACATTTGAAGGCACAGTTCGCGTTGCTCCTGATGCCAGCTGCCAACGGTTTTCAGCACTTCTTCTGAGTTTTTATTAAGCTTGGTGTTGTTAAAAGCACTCTGTACCACGGTTTTCCATTCAGAGTTCATGCTGGTGAAGCCTGCCTTACCGCTGCCGGGGTCTTCAAGATATTTTACTACTTCATGCAGAATGAATCGCTGGTCCTGACTTTCTATTTTGTCCTGCGCGAGAAGCAGTTGGGCCATGGTCACTATGTAGGTCCATGACCAATGAAAAATTTCCACCGAGCGTAAATGCTTCTTGGGAATGGTCACAGGGTGGTGGGTCGGAAATGCGACAAACTGATTCGTGATAGTGATAACGGCATCAATGCCGTGTTCCTTGGCTTGTTTTATATATTTTAATAGCTGGTCTTCTCCAACAGTTTCGCTGCCTACCTTGGCTTCAACCAAAGCATGCCACTTCGTTCGGCCAGTGTTTAGAACGACAAGCCCGTCAGGTCGGTCATCCGGACTCTTTTTTTGGTTTATTGGGGTTTCGTTTTTAAAAACCACCTCGGTCCAAGCCTCAAGCTTTGTGCGTTCTCCAACACGTTTGTTGATGGACTGAAGCATCGCTTTTCGAAATTCATATACCGACATCAGCGCTGCCAAGAGTATTGAAGTTGCGCGCTCCTCTTTTTTACTGTCAGCCAGAGTGGGGATTAACCGGGCATATTTTCCCTGCGATGTGTAATCAGGACGGGCTTCGCTCATATGGATTCCATAATTATTTTTTTAAGGTATCTAACCCACGAAAGCGAATTTTAATTCGAATGTCAATAAAATTATCAGGATAGTAATGAATGAAAATTTTAAGTGGGCCTTATTTCGGAGAGGCAGCCAAATTATAAAAAACCAGGACAGCTCCCGTTTATCGTAGCCTTACTCCGATTGCGCAGGACAAAAGCCCGGCGCGATGTTTATGGAGGAGAAAAGGGTGGGATAACGCGTAATTCTAAAACCACCGGGAAACTGTTGATACCGAGAGAATGATTTGTGTGGGGCAATCAGCACATTCTGCGTGGCGACGATAAAAATGCTTAGCATGGCCATCTCTTGCATACAATTGACACGACTACTGGTTTTATTCGGCTAAGCTACACTGAAGTTTTTAGAGTCTGGTTAATGAAGAGTTATCGATACGTGTGACATAAGTACATTAAATATGCAGACAAATTTATCCTCAAGAAATCTGATTTTCTGAGATTAAGGGCATGAATATGGAGCATCTATACAACGTATTTGCCAATACACCATGGTGGTTTGTTTGTGCTTTAATTTTCTGTGGGTTTGGGTTTGCCTGCTGGCATCAATGGAAAACGGTAGCTGATAGGCGCAAGGTGACTAGCTTTGAGGCAAACTCTAATGGCTCCAAGATTAAAAAATCACTTGGAAAAATCGAGGTTATTGTCGGTATTGTCTCGGGCGTCATTGGTAGCATCATTGGCGTAATCCAGATAGGTATTTTCTTTGGTTGGTGGCCCAAGGTATTGGGGAGTGAAGAATCTGCGGCCTTTATAAAAAGTAACGTTGGCTTTTTCCTGGCACTGTTTGGGTAAGGCTCTAGTGAGCAGTTTTTGAATGTCTGCTAAGGGCGAAACCATCTAGCCAAAATGTTTGCTCGCATCATTTCTCTCAAAGACCGCTATCAAGTTTATCCAGTGGCAGGCAACCGGTTAGCCAGGCGCGTTCGGTGCTGATCGCTGTAAGCATCTAGCTAGCGGCTTGGTGTTTGGTAACAAATAAGTTACCATTAGTGTTATGAAGATTGAGCTTAAAGAATTTCTCGACGACGATGGCTCTAGCCCTTATCAAGCATGGTTTGAAGGGTTAGATGCACAGGCGGCCGCGAAGGTCGCGACCGCTGAATATCGTATGTCGATGGGCAATACATCTCGCATTAAGTGGTTCGATGGTATCGGTGAATACCGTATCGATTGGGGGCCGGGATATCGTATTTATCTGGCCTAAGACGGCGAGCAACTGATTATTTTATTTGGCGGCGGTACCAAAAAACGCCAACAAGCCGATATCGACAATGCCAAGGCGCTACGCGACCGCTATAAACAGCGCAAACGCCAAATGAAGAAAGGAGGAAAGTAGCATGGCCCTGACCCGTGATTTTAAAGCGACCATTGCAGCGCGCGTTGAGCGTGATCCCGCTTTTGCGAAAGCGATGCTAGATGAGGCGGTAACGTTATTTCTTAATGACGAGCCAGATACCGCCCGCCTGATGCTCCGCGATTTGGTGAATGCTACAGTGGGCTTTGAAGCACTTTCTCAGCAAACAGGCAAGCCCAGCAAGAGTTTACACCGGATGCTAACCCCTTCAGGGAATCCGAGCATGGATAATCTTGCTGCGATTATTGGCGCGGTGCGTAAATCCCTCAAGGTGAACCTGGAAGTGCATACCGTTAGTGCTGCCTAATCCACTAGTGAGCAGTTTCTGACTGTCTGCTAAGGGCGAAACCATCTAGCCAAAATATTTACTCGCATCATTTCTCTCAATGACCGCTATTCAAATTTATCCATTGGCAGGCAACATACCCAAAAGCTTGTTGTGTCTCTCGCCAGGAAACCTGGAATTTTTCTAACACCTTGGCGCAATCAGCCCATAACCCCTATGTTGTTGTAAAGACAAAGGGAACGCACATGCTCAATAATCTCGCCAAAAAGCTTGGACTTCGAACAGATCCGACCATTTTTTTCACTTCCGCAGGCATTATGGTGCTGTTCCTAATAGCGCTGTTGATTGCGCCGGGGCCTATAGGGGAAGCCTTTGGTGCGGGGCGGGAGTGGGTGGTTACTAACCTTGGTTGGTTCTTTATTTTAGGGGTGACCAGTTGGGTGGCGTTTTTGCTGTGGGTGGCGATCAGCCGTTACGGGGCGATTCGCTTGGGCGGCAATGATGCCAAGCCTGCCTATAGCAATGTCTCCTGGTTTACCATGCTGTTTGCAGGCGGTATCGGTACGGTGTTGATGTTCTGGGGGGTTGCTGAGCCTATTTCCCACTTCTCCACGCCTCCTAGGCCGGGTGTTGAACCCTTTTCGGTAGAAGCCGCCGACGATGCCATGAGCTTTTCGATCTATCATCTGGGGCTGCATACCTGGGCGATTTTCGCCATGCCGGGGCTGGCGTTTGCGTACTTTATCTATCGTTACAACTTACCGATGCGTTTTAGCTCGGTATTCTATCCGCTGCTGGGCGAGCGCATTCACGGGCCTATCGGTAAAACTCTGGATATCTTTGCCATTCTGGGTACGTTGTTTGGTGTGGCAGTCTCCCTTGGCTTGGGCACGCAGCAGATTAATGCGGGGCTAACCGAGCTGTTGGGTGTGCCGGATTCGGTGTTTATCAAAGTGACCATTATCGCTGTGCTGACAGCCGTTGCCGTTGGGTCAATCGTGGCGGGGCTGGATTCCGGCGTGAAGCTGCTTTCCAATATCAATATCGGCATGGCGGTTGGTCTGCTGATGTTTGTGCTGTTTACCGGCTCGACGGTTTTTCTGCTGCGTGCCGTGGTCGAAACCTTTGGCCTCTACATTACCAACCTGCTACCGATGGCGTTCTGGAATGACACGCTAGCGCGCTATACCAGCACCGACGGCAGCGGTTGGGGATGGCAGGGCAGTTGGACGGTGTTCTATTGGGCTTGGACCGTCACGTGGTCGCCTTTCATCGGCATCTTTGTGGCGCGAATTTCCCGTGGGCGCACCATTCGAGAGTTTGTGCTCGGTGTACTGTTCGCGCCGTCTATCTTTACGCTGGTGTGGTTTGCGATCTTTGGCTGGTCGGCCATGGAGATTGATGGGATTGGGACTGCCGCACGGGAAGCAATGGGCGATCAGGCCGGGGTCTTGTCCACCGCCGTGGCGGAAAGCATCCCGCTTGCCATGTTCGCGTTTTTTGATAACTTCCCGGCGGCTACGTTAATCCAGGGGTTGGCGGTGGTGGTCGTGGCGATCTTCTTTGCCACCTCATCGGATTCTGCGTCGTTGGTGGTCGATATGCTGTGTACCGGCAGCGCAGACCCTGGCCCATGGCAACAGCGTGTCTTCTGGGGTGTCTCGGAAGGCATGCTGGCGGCCATGCTGATTGTGCTGGCGGGTGATGCGGGGCTTACCGCCTTGCAGCAGGTGATCACCGTTGTTGGCCTGCCGATGTTTATTCTGGTGTTTATAATGATGTTCTCACTGTTGCGCGGCCTGTCTCATGAGGATCTCAGCGAAGTGAGAGTAGGTGCCCCACCCAAACCCGAGAAACTGAACGAATAGTTGGTTAAGCGAAGAGGTCACTAATCAAAAAGCCCGCTGAGAAAAAATCAGCGGGCTTTTTTGGTGGGCGTAGGAATTCGAGTCTTTCCATCCGCCGCGTGTCATTCACCGAGTAAAAGTGGCGGCCATGGCGTACAGCCACTATTCAGGCTGGGACAGGATCGCCTCCAGCAAGCCTGGGAATCGGCTATCCACATCATCTTTACGCAACGAGTTCATATGGGTCGTGCCCACGGTCTGGGTGTTTACCAACCCGACATCGCGCAATATCCGGAAATGATGCGACATGGTGGATTTCGGGCGGCCACCGTCCAGCTCGCCGCAGCTTGCCTCACCTAATGTGGCAAGGCGCCGGACAATCTCCAGACGAACAGGGTCGCTCAAGGCGTAAAGCAAACGCTCAAGAACGAACTCGCTAACGGGGGGATGTTTGAAAGGGCGCATGGATAAATCATACACGAATTTGCCCTTTGCCCATAGTTCGAATATTATCGAAATTAAGTAATAGCCCCTTTGGAGAAACCTTAATGTCTGCGCTGTTCCAACCCTTCACACTTAAAGACGTCACCCTGCGTAACCGTATCGCGATTCCGCCCATGTGCATGTACTCAGCGGAAGATGGCCTGATTAACGCCTGGCACCGCGTGCATTATGCTTCCCTAGCACGCGGTGGAGCGGGGCTGGTGGTGGTCGAGGCAACTGCCGTGTCGCCGGAAGGCCGTATCACTCCCGGCTGCGCCGGTATCTGGAATGACGATCTTGCCCAAGCTTTCGTGCCGGTGGTGGAGTCGATCAAAGCGGCCGGTTCCGTGCCGGGTATTCAGATTGCCCACGCCGGGCGCAAGGCCAGCGCAAACCGCCCGTGGGAAGGCGATGCCCATATTAGCGAAGATGATCCGCGTAGCTGGCAGACCATTGCCCCGTCAGCGGTTGCCTTTGGCGCCCATCTGGATAAACAGCCGAAGGCCATGACACTTGAAGACATTGCCCGGGTGCGCGAGGACTTCGTGGCGGCCGCTCGTCGTGCGCACGATGCCGGCTTCGAGTGGCTGGAGCTGCATTTTGCCCATGGCTATCTGGCCCAGACGTTCTTATCTGATCACTCCAACCAGCGTGATGACGCCTACGGCGGCAGCTTCGACAACCGTAGCCGCTTCCTGTTGGAGACCCTGGCCGCGGTTCGTGAGGTATGGCCAGAGCACCTGCCGCTGACCGCGCGTCTGGGGGTTATCGAATACGACGGGCGCGACGAGCAGACCCTGGCCGAGGCTATCGAGCTGACGCGTCGCTTCAAAGATGGTGGGCTGGATCTGCTTAGCGTGAGTATTGGCTTCACCATTCCTGATGCCAACATCCCTTGGGGCGCGGGCTTTATGGGCGATGTTGCCCAGCGGGTAGGGCGCGAGGCGGGAATCCCCGTGGCCTCCGCATGGGGCTTCGGTACGCCGAGCGTTGCTGAAGAAGCCATCAAGAGTGGCCAGTTGGACTTGGCGATGATTGGCCGGTCGCATCTGGTTAATCCTAACTGGCCCTACCTCGCTGCCCAGGAGCTGGGGGTAGAACGTGCTTCCTGGACCTTGCCTGCGCCCTATGCTCATTGGCTAGAACGCTACAAGTGATGCGTTGAGTCGCTGCTTCTTCGGAACCCAGCGATTTAGTACTCATCGAAGCACCGCTTTTACGAAGAAAAGCAAAAAGCCCGCTGATTTTTTTCAGCGGGCTTTTCTTTTATAGGCGGTGGAAGTTGGGTTCTCCCATCCGCCTTATAAACCTGATTGTTGTCGATTGATTAGAACGGCAGGCCGCCGCTGAAACCAATACCCAGTACGGCAATAACGACAACAACAACGACAATAACGGTAGTAGAAGGCATTTTACATTCCTTGTAAGTGGCTTGGATGATCTCTCAGCTTAGCGCATCGGGTTCGTTTTCGCACGATAGCAAAGTGATATCGTTCAAGCGCCGTGAAATGCAGGGTGGGTGATACCTTAAAAAGAAAGCGCCCGGCAGAGGCTGCCGGGCGCGATCGCTTAACGAATAAAATTGCTTTGCTAAGCGGTTACTTACCGCAGCTGCAGTTATGGCCACAGCCTGTTGAGCCATCCGTATGGCCAATGGCGCAGGACTCGGAACAGAATTTTTGACCATTTTTCTCTATGGCTTGGCTATCCACTGCGCAATCGCACTTGGGGCATGCACACTGTTGCTGAGACATATTGCACCTCCTATGTTGGTACTCATCAGCATAGACCCGACCCCCAGTGTTATGTAATTGCGTTGTCGGCTTAGCTATAGCTTTAGCTTGGCGTAGCGTTCGGCCATGAAGTCCAGCAGCACGCGAACAGAGGGAAGTAGCTCCCGGCGGGCCAGATAAACTGCGTGAATCACTTCCTGGCGAAGTTCCCATTCCGGTAACACGAGCACCAGCTGGCCGGATTCAATGGCGCCGGGGAGCACCAGCTTGGGCAGCTGCACAATGCCCACGCCTGCCAGCGTGGCATGGTATAGGGCGGTCATATCGGTGGTGATTAAACGCGGCGAATGCTCGATCACCTCAATTTGCTCATCGCGCTGCAATCGCCAGGAGTGTTGCTCGATGGGCCTTGCCCGGCTAATGCTTGGGAAGCGGGTAAGGTCGCCAGGCGCTTGCGGGGTGCCATATTGGCTAAGCAGTTTGGGGCTCGCCACCAGGCACTGGCTGCTATCAGATAATACTTTGTGAAATAGATCGCTATCTTCAAACGGCAAAGGGCGGGCACGAATGGCAATATCGACCCCTTCGGTCAGCGGGTCGACATGGCGATTGGCCGCTTCTAGATGAATATGTACCTGGGGGTAGAGCACCATGAACTCCGCCAGCATGGCACTAACATGGAAGTGGAGTAACCCTGTGGGGCAACTTAGCCGAATGGTACCGCAGGGGCCTGTCTGGCTCTCTTCAATCACCTGCTGGGCGGCCTCGACCTCTTTCAGCATGGCTTTACAGTGCAGGTAATAGCGCTGGCCGATATCGGTCATGCGTAAATGTCGCGTCGAGCGGTGCAGTAATAACACGCCTAGCTGTTTTTCGAGCTCTCCAACGTGCCGGCTAAGGTTTGACTTGGCAATACCCAGGGCGCGACCCGCCGGTGCAAAGCCTTCGTGGTCCACCACTTGTACAAAGTAATAAAGGTCATTGAGATTGGGAATTGTCATTATCGTTCTCAAAATGAAACGGTGTGTCGTGATTTTCCCATCTAATCATCGGGCTGGCGACCGCTTACACTCAGTTTCGTAAGTCGCAAGGCCAACCGGAGCTGCCAATGCTGATGGCTCCATTAACTGAGTATCAGGAGTGGATCATGTCAAAACCTTACGTTCGTCTCGATAAAGATAACGCTGCCGTACTGTTAGTTGATCATCAAGCAGGCCTGCTTTCACTGGTTCGTGATATTGAACCTGACCGCTTTAAAAATAACGTGCTGGCCCTGGCCGATATGGCCAAATATTTCAACCTGCCGACTATTCTCACTACCAGTTTTGAAAATGGCCCCAACGGCCCGTTAATGCCCGAGTTAAAAGAACTCTTCCCGGACGCGCCTTATATCGCCCGCCCTGGCCAAATTAACGCCTGGGATAATGAAGATTTCGTGAAAGCCGTAAAAGCGACCGGTAAGAAGCAGCTGATTATTGCCGGTGTCGTGACGGAAGTATGTGTTGCCTTCCCAGCCCTTTCCGCCCTGGAAGAAGAGTTTGACGTGTTTGTGATCACCGATGCCTCGGGCACTTTCAATGCCATGACGCGTGATGCCGCCTGGGATCGTATGTCCAACGCCGGTGCGCAAATGATGAACTGGTTTGGCGCTGCGTGTGAGCTGCACCGCGACTGGCGCAACGATGTTGAAGGCCTGGGCACCTTGTTCGCCAACCATATTCCCGATTATCGCAACCTGATGAACAGCTACAGCACGCTGACGAGCAAGTAATCACGGAGAGCCACTGGCGGCGCGTGTTTCCGGTGGCTTGTTTTCCGTTGGGGCAGCACGGTGCGTTTATCTGCACCGATAACGGGAGCTTCATAATGTCACAAGAGCCTGTTTCAACAACTGTTTCAAGTACGGGTTCAAGTACGGGTTCAAGTAAGGGTTCCAGCCCAGCCCAAGCCGCGAACAGCGTTACGCTGAAAATTTGTCATCGCGTCAAGCCCAGTGCGCGAAGCGAATATGAAGCCTGGCTACGTAGAATCATCCAGGCGGCTAGCCAGTACCCGGGCCACCAAGGGGTGCATATTTTAAGGCCGACCGAAGGCCAGCACGATTTCGAGATTGCCTTGCGCTTTGCATCTTCCGAAGAGGCTGCACGCTGGCTTGAATCGGAAGAGCGTCAGGCATTGGTGCGCGATATCCTGCCGGCGTTTCGTCAGGAAGAGGAAATCGAGATCAGTAGCGGGATCGATTACTGGTTTCATACCGCTGGGGCGGCCCCAAGCAAGCAGCCGGTTCGCTGGAAGCAGTGGGTGGTAACGACCGCGGTGATCTGGCCGCTGACCATGTTAGTGCCGTTTTTATGGGCGCCTATCTTTGAAGCGTTTCCACTATTGAGTACGTGGGGAATCCGGCACGGATTTGTGGCCGCCACGATTGTAGGGCTGGTGGTGTATGTCGTCATGCCACGCGTTGTGCGACTGGTAGCGCCATGGATGTTTCGCTGAGCCTGGCGTAAGAAACAAGTAATAAGCAATCACTAAAAAGCCGGGCCGCCTTGCCCACGCTATCATTGAGGAGTGCAGCACATGAGTTGGATGCCGACGATTGAACCCCAATGCCCATCAGCGGGTAACCTTAAGGATATCGAAACGCTGATTATCCCTCGCGCGCGTGATCTGGGCGGCTTTGAAGTGCGCCGTGCGCTGCCTGCACCCAAGCGGCAGATGGTGGGTCCGTTCATCTTCTTCGATCAGATGGGACCAGCTGAGTTCTTGACCGAAGGCGGGATCGATGTTCGCCCCCATCCGCATATTGGACTGGCCACCGTTACGTATCTTTATAAGGGGGAATTTCAGCACCGCGATAGCCTGGGCACCAACCAAATGATCTACCCAGGAGAGGTCAACTGGATGGTGGCTGGCAATGGCGTTACCCATTCAGAGCGCACGAGCCCCGTTACGCGTCAGCAGTCGCCGCATTCACTGTTTGGTATTCAAACCTGGGTGGCGCTACCCGAAGAGCATGAAGACAAGCCCGCCACCTTTGAGCATCAAGGCCAAAAAGCCCTACCGCTATTGCAAGGTGAAGGCAAAGAGGTGCGTTTGATTCTGGGTACGGCCTGGGGCGAAAAAGCCCCCGTACAGACTTTCTCGGAAATGTTTTACGCCGATGCCACCCTGATGCCGGGCGCTAAATTGCCGCTTCCTGATGACCATGAAGACCGCGGGATTTACATTACCTCGGGCAGTGTGATCATCGCAGGCGAAGTGTTCGAGGAAGGCCGGATGATGGTGTTCCGCCCAGGCGACCCGATTACCGTCACGGCAGGCGAGCGCGGCGCGCGGTTGGTACTGCTGGGTGGCGAAACGCTCAACGGCCCACGCTATGTGTCCTGGAACTTCGTCGCTTCTTCCAAAGAGAAGCTTGAAGCCGCCAAGGAAGCCTGGATTGAAGGCGATTTTGAACACGGCCGCTTCCAGCTCCCGCCTGATGACAATACCGAGTTTATTCCTTTTCCAGGCCAGCCGGGCAATTAAGCGGCTGGTTGGCCCTGATTTATTCCAAGCGGTTCAAGGCGCTGCCCAACTGGCTGAAGTACTCTTGAAAAGCTGTATTGATAGTCTTGCGGGCGCTGCCTTGTGGATAAAGGCCAAGCTCGGCCTCTGGCGTGGCTTTGGTGCCCTTGACCAGAAAGTGGTTCTTGATTGGGGCATCCTGCACAAAGGCTTCAAACGCCCGGGCGCATAGCTCTTCGGGTTTGCTGTAATACACTTGTCCCAGTTTGCGATCCATCGCAGCCGAGTGTTGGAAAAGCTCGCTGGGCTGTTTGCCGCCGGGCTGTAGCAGAATGGCCGTAAAGCAGTCCATCAGGCGTTGGTTAAGAGGGTGGGGAATAGGAGGGGCATCAGCCAGCCAGGCGGTCGAGGCAAACATATCGCGAGATAGGCCCTTGAAACACTTCTGCGCAATATAGTGATCAAAGGCGTGGAACCACTCGTGCGCGATGCTCCCAGGGCCTGCATTTTTCGCCAGCGCAAAGCTGCGCTGGCCTGGGTCATAATGGGCCGCGACTCCTGGCCTCCCGCCGCTGCCATATTGCAACGCGAGCGAGCCGCGTAATGACACCAACGTCTCTGGCCCTTGTAGAATCAACATCAAATCGCACAATGCATCATGAAACAGCGTTGCTGCGCGGTCGCGCTCATTAGGCGTTACCCAGCGGCCAATCTCGATGGAGCGAAAATCAAACTGGCGCCGAATAAGCGCAAAGTTGCTGGGCTCATGCTGACGATGGGCTGGCCCGTTGCGATAAAACGTTCGTGCATCGATGTTCACGGCACGCTCACTTAATAGCTATCAATCAAAGCGGCCATGATAGCGCAGATCGAGCGTTTTTTTGCTTTTGGGAGAAGGGCGGCAGATGGCTACGCACAAAAAAAGCGCCCTCAGCTGAGGACGCTTTTTTGTTACCTTGCTCTTCCCTGATGTTGCGTTGCTCTTCCTGAGCCGTCATTCCCTTGTGTGCGGTTTCCTTGCCGCGAACACTACAAACAATAGAGAATAGTTAAACAATGTACAAGTAAAAATTGTAACATTGTTGTACGAAAGCGTTGCGATACTGCGTCAAAGCGAAAATAGGGCGTATCATTTGCAAAATATGATCCTTATCTGTGGGGGTGGTTTATTTTTTGTTTGGCCTCACAGCGCTCTATGATACCAAAGCATAGGGTGCTGGGCGGTGCGAGGGGCAGTGCCGATCAAAGAAATGAGGCGTTTTTATAAACAGGCGGATACATCCGCAAGTCAAGAAAAGCCGTTACAAAAATTAATTTACGGATACCTAACTATATTGCAGATATTCATTATAGCTAGCATTCAAACGCTGGTTTGATTGCTAATTAGTTGATTGAACAACTTTTTAATGAGTCTTTTAATATACCTTGACTTTTGGTAATTATTTTTTAATATGTAACTGTATGACTAAGCATAATATTAGTTTTACCTATAAAAAAGTATTAAGTTGATTTTTCTAGTTAGTTGTAAGATCAAAAAGATATAAGGTTTAGCTATCTTTTTTTATTTAAATAATTTTAGCAATATTGGCTTAGCTAATGGGTTTTATTTCGAAAAACAAACTAGTTAGAATGTGAATTATATTTTTGTAAAAAATTATTATTTTTAACTTTTCATAACCTGGGTTAGATAACTTAAACGCTTTAAGGTCCATTGTAAGCACATGACGCAAGGAAAGCGTATGACGGAAGAGCAGATAAGGATATTTGCGGTACACAGGGAAGCATGAACAGGATGTTCATGGAGCAGGATTAAGGACGAACTAATCACCCCCGGCCAAGCATGGCCGGGGGTTTTTTTTGCAGTTAAAAAATTGTAAACCGTACCCTATTATTTAAGGCGAAGGCAGTAGTAGCGGCATAATAAAATAAACAAACAGCGTAATAGCAATGGCGCTTACTATATTCATGGCAAAGCCTGCTGTGGCCATTTGCTTAATAGTAATACGCCCTGTTGAGAAAACAGCCGCGTTGGGTGGCGTTGAAATGGGCAGCATAAACGCACAGGTCGTCGCCAGCGCAACCGCCACCATTAAGCCTAATGGGTTGCCGGTAGTAATGGCCGCGGCCATGCCTGCGGTGATAGGTAGCGCCATATTGGCAGTCGCTGTATTCGAGATAATCTCGGTCAGGAACAGCATCAACAGCACCATAATCAACAGTAGCCAGAAGTAATTCACCCCATCCAGCAGTTGAAGCTGATTGCTGATCCAGCCGGTTAAGTCGCTTGCGACAAATGCTGCGGCCAGCGTCATGCCTCCACCCCAGAGAATGAACAGCCCCCAGGGCAAGCTTTTCATATCGTCCCACACCAGCAGGGCGCGCTTTTCGTTGTGAGCGGGAATTACAAACAGCGCAATGGCGGCAGTTACCGCGATCAATGTATCGTTAATGGGTAAATCAAAAAACGGTGCCAGCCAGCCGCGTAACGCCCAGGCAAGGGCGGTTACCACAAATACGCCTAAGACGCGTTTTTCTTCCTGGGTCATGGGGCCTAGAGACGCCAGTTCCTGAGCGACAAAATCAATCTCAAGCGGCGTATTGGGTACCTTGGCATACAGTCGGGTGAGATAGACATACAGCACCGCCAGTAGAATCAGGGTTAACGGCAGCGCAAATATCATCCACTGTAGAAAGCTGATTTCCACGCCTTCAAAAAACTGGGGAATCATAGCTACCACGATGGCATTGGGTACCGAGCCGATAATCGTTGCTAGCCCACCAATGGAGGCGGAGTAAGCAACGGTTAGCAGCAAAATACGCGCAAAACTATCGCGCTGATCACGATCAAATTGGTCGCGTTCGTCGAGCTCATTGGTAAGCGCGACCGCAATAGGCAGCATCATAAGTGCCGTAGCGGCGTTTGAGATCCACATGGATAAAAAGGCCGAGGCAATCAAAACCCCCAGTACAATGCTGCGCAGGCTGTTGCCAATACGATTGACAATGGCCAGCGCAATGCGCCGGTGTAGGTTCCAACGTTCAATGGCAATCGCCAAAATAAACCCGCCCATGTACATATAGATAACCGGGTTGGCGTAGCCGACGACGGCTTCATCCAGCACCATTACGCCACTTAGGGGCAGTACTAGCATGGGTAAGAACGATGTAATGGGAATCGGAACGGGTTCGGTTACCCACCAGGTGCCCATCCAAACCGTTAAGGCGAGAACTGTCCGCGGCGCTGGATCAATCAGCGTGTCGGGCAGTATTAGCTGAATCAATATAAAAAGGAGTGGACCTGCTAGTAATGGTACCCAATGGCGCCAATTCGATAATGACATTCCCATCCGCCTCTCCTGGCGCTACAGCATGAATTTATTAGCAATTTGCTAATCATAAGGAGAGAGCATGCTACCACTTTCGTTTATAAGCCGTTGGTCGTATGCTGTAGACTTTAGTATGAACTGGCGGCGCGCAGGCCGCCTCGGTTTTTTAGCAAGCGTGGGGATAAAAAAGCGAAGCTAGCTGATTTAGCGGTAGCGATAATACGGTTTGGCAATTTAAACAGCGTACGGTGGTGGTGTTTTTGCCGGTGCCTTCCAAGCGGAAACGCTTAAAATAAGGTGTAGTAGGCGACTCTGAATTACCGCAGCGCCTGCACATAATATCTAAACCGTTGACTTTATGGCTCACCATAATAGTGTGCATATTGACGTCCTCCCCTGGGGATTATTGTCGTTGGGTAGGTAGTAACATCCATGTGGTGTACCAATAGTGGGTACATTAAAAGTATAAGTAGTAAATTCTATCTGCGCTATTCATTAAAGATTAATTAGATAATTTGTCTTGTGCTCAGTTTGGCTTATCTGATGGCGCTTTTTTTTAAATTTATTATCCTGCATTAATGTGTTTGACACATTTAAGGTTCAAAGTAGGTAGTACCACAAGGAAGGTACTCAGGAAGAACAAGCAAGGATTGCTTGAGTTGTCCAAGGATGCACGAACAGGATGTTGGTGAGGAAATATTAAGGAGGACCTGATAAAGCCCCGGCCGGTGATTGGCCGGGGCTTTTTTTTATGCTAGAAACACTGACGTTAAAACATTCTTATTCAATATAAAACGCTTATTTCTCGTCACTGCTTTCAGTCTTTACGTCCTCAGGTTTTGCATGACCCTGATGGCTAAGCGGGCTTGCTTGATCAAGACGCGGGTGGTTATCCAAAAACTCACGCTCAAGGTTAGGCAGTTTGTCCAGCGCCAACAGCGTATGGGTAAGCGCATGGATCGCCGCCAGTACATCTTTCGTGTTGCCGGTTTCCGAGATGGTGTGCATGTTACGAATCGGGAAGCCGATAGAGGTGGCGGCGCTATCAATAGAGGCCAATACGCCCGCCATGCCGTCAGTACCCGTATCTACCCCCACCATATCGCGCTGAATGGGAATATCCTGCTCTTTGGCAGCACTGGCGATGATGCGATTCAACTGCTCGCTGGCAATGGAGCCTACCGACATCGTAAAGCCTTTGCCCATTTCCAGCGGCTGCATACGTTTATCGCCGATACCTGGGGCGGCTACGTAGTCGTGGTTCACGTCCACGCCAATCAGCGCATCCGGTTTTAGCTCACCGGCCATAACTCGGCTACCAAAACGGCCAATCTCTTCGTAGCTTGCAATGGCGAACATAACGCGCACCTTATCAGTGCCGCCTGCTTCGGCAATCAACCGCGCGACTTCAGCGGCCACAAAGCAGCCCAGGCCGTTATCCAGGTAGGCGCCGTAGAAGGTATCGGGGCTGAAACCGGGGCGAATAGGGCGATCAAAAATAATCGAGTCGCCCGGGCGCACGCCTAGATTAAGCACTTGCTGCTTTTTGTTCTCGCCGTGAATTTGCAGGTCCAGATAGATCTGCTCTTTCTTGATGCCCTTGTCGCCGGTGCGCGCCGCCGGATCGGAAAAGTGAATGGCGCCTAGCGCTTCAACGGTACCGCCTTCAATCGAACGGTAGCTGCCGGGTTTTTCAGGGTCTTCACTGAAAAGCTTCACTTCATGGCCAATCAGTACGGAAGGCAAAAACGAATCGGTGTTGATCCAGATTTTGCCGTCTTCGCCAATTGAGCGTACCTGCATGCGTATCTTGTCCGCATGGCCGATAATCATGACCTTGAACATATCATCGCGGTCAGGGTGGGTATCCAGTACCACGCCTGCATTGCCCTTAAACTGGTGAAGGTGCCAGCTGTCAGGAGCAAACGTCTCGAAGTAAGGCTTTAAGACGCCGTAGGTCATTGCCCCTTCCAGGCCAACCGGGCTAGGGGCGGCCAGAATGTCGCGCATCAGCTTGAACTGTGCTTCCGGCATGGACTGCGTCCAGGGTTTTGCAGTATCGCTCATTTAAACTCTCCAAATGGTCATCTGTGTGTCTAGTCTGCCAGATTAATAAGGTTGTTCCACTATTAGACGATGTGGACCTGGCTATGCACACGTAATATGCAGGCTAATCATTTAGAAACAACGGCCAGCACCGTAATAAACAATACGTAATAAACAACAGGATCAGGAGAGAGCATGGGCACGGCATCGCTACGCGTTCAGCGCTATAAGGTATTGCTGGCGGGCGTTTTCAGTCAGCTTTTGTGTGTGGGGATCGCCCGCTTTGCCTATACGCCGTTACTGCCGGTCATGCAGCAGCACACCTGGATGGGCGATGCCGATGGTGGCTGGCTGGCGGCGCTTAACTACGCGGGCTATATGCTGGGTGCGGTGCTGGCGGCCTCTATCCGCAGTATCTATCTCAAAGACACCCTGTATCGTATTGGTCTGGTGCTCGCGGTGCTGACGACGGTGGGCATGGCGCTGACGGATCACTTCTGGCTATGGGCGGGGCTGCGCTTTTTCGCGGGCCTTTCAAGCAGTGCCGCCATGCTCCTGGCGTCTGGGTTAATCCTTCACTGGCTGATGCATCACCAGCAGCGGGGCGAGCTGGGCATACATTTTGCCGGGCTAGGGTTGGGCATTGTGCTGGCTGCCGTAGCGGTAGAACTGATGCTTGCGCTCTCGCTTGACTGGCAGGCCCAGTGGTGGATTTTTGGCTTGTTGGGTGCTGTGCTGCTAGTGCCCGCCTGGCGCTGGCTGCCGCGCCCGGTCAAACCGGTTGCTGGTGCTCGTCAGGCTGAATTGCCTACCGCCATGCCGCCTTCACGTACCTTTATGCGCTTAATGTTGCCCGCTTATTTCTGCGCCGGATACGGCTATGTAATTAACGCCACGTTTATCGTCACCATTGTTGAGCGCGAACCGCTGCTTTCAGGAGCCGGTAACTGGACCTTTGCGGTGGTCGGTTTGGCGGCCGCTCCCGCCGTTATGCTGTGGGATTTGGTGGCGCGGCGGATAGGTTATTTAGGCGCATTGATTGTGGCCATGTCGATACAGGCGGTGGGGATCGTTTTGCCTGCCATTTCTTCAAGCTTGGCCGTTGTGCTGCTCAGCGCGGTGCTTTATGGCGGCACGTTTTTAGGTTGTGTGAGTTTAGTCCTGACCATGGCGGGAAGGCTTTACCCGTCAAGTCCGGCGCGTTTAATGGGCCAGATGACCTTGGCGTATGGGGCTGCGCAAATTTTTGCGCCTGCCTTAACCGGCGTACTGGCCGAGGCTTCGGGCCACTATACTGTGGGCCTTTGGCTGGCCGGGGGCTTTGTTGCTATGGGCGTGGTGCTATTGGCATGGTTACGGCGCGTAGATCAAACCGCACAGCGTCTGGATGCCGAGGCAAAAGCGCTATCCGTGACGCGCTAACGAGGCAAGGCAAAGAAGCCGGGCAAACATTTTCAAAACTGTTAACAAGAGTTTTGTGCTTTTTAACCAAAATCCTCTAGGATAAGCGCTTTTTTTCACACCAGAAGGATCGTCATGGCGTCTTCCGAGCAACCTCGCGTCCAGTGGCTGGGCCGCTGGGGATTTATGCTAGCCGCAACGGGCTCTGCCGTTGGGCTAGGCAATATCTGGAAATTTCCGTATATCACCGGCGAGTATGGCGGCGGCGCGTTTGTACTGGTGTATCTGGCGTGCATTTTTGCCGTGGGCGTACCGGTAATGATGAGCGAGATTGCCTTTGGGCGGCGCGGACGCGGTAGTCCCATTGATGCGATTCGTCGGGTGGTGAATGAGTCGGGGCGTTCATCAGCATGGTCGCTGCTTGGCTGGATGGCCATGCTGTGCGGCTTTTTGATTCTATCGTTTTACGTGGTGGTGGCGGGCTGGTCGTTTTCCTACCTGTGGAAGATGCTAACCGGTGGCCTGGCGGGTACCAGCGTTGACGATATGGCCACCGTGTTTGGGGCCAACAACGACGATCCGCGCAATCTGGGCTTTTGGAGCACCCTGGTCACGCTGATCACCATGGTGATTGTAGGTAAAGGCGTTCAGGAAGGAATCGAGAAAAACGTCGGCTGGATGATGCCGGGCCTGGTTATCATGCTGCTGCTATTGATTGTGTTTGGCATATTTTCCGGTGGCTTTGGCGATGCTGTCAGCTTCTTGTTCTCCTTTAAAGCCGGTAGCCTTTCAAGCGAGGGCATGTTGGCCGCCCTTGGCCATGCGTTCTTTACCCTGTCGCTTGCCTCCGGCGCTATTCTTACCTACGGAAGCTACCTGCCCAAGAGCGCTTCCATTGGGCGTACCACTATCAGCGTAGCGATTGCGGATACGGCGGTTGCCCTGATGGCCGGGCTTGCAATCTTCCCGGTGATTTTTGCCAACGGTATGGACCCAGGCGAAGGCCCGGGGCTGATCTTTATGAGCCTGCCACTGGCCTTTCAGGCGATGCCGTTGGGAACGCTGTTTGGGATTTTGTTTTTTGCCATGCTGTCGATGGCGGCGCTGACGTCTTCTATATCGATGGTCGAAGCAACCGTTTCCTGGCTGTGCGATAACAAAGGGTTCTCGCGTCGCAGTGCCGCGTGGAGCACGGGGATTGTGCTGTGGTTGATCAGTACTGCGGCCATGCTGTCATTTAACCTGGGGGCGGATTGGACGCTGGCGGGTAAAACCTTCTTTGACTGGCTGGACTACATCACCTCACGCTGGATGATGCCGCTGGGCGGTTTAGGCACGGTGGTGCTGGCAGGTTTTGTGCTCAAGAATGAAACGTTCCGTGCTGAGCTGGGGTTGTCACCCTTGGCTTATACGCTGTGGCTTGCCATGGTGCGCTACGTAAGCCCGCTGGGCATTTTAGTTATTTTTGCCGATGCTTTAGGCCTTTATTCCGTTACCTTTTCAGCCCACTGGCCGTGGTTACTGTTGATCTTGCTAGCCATGATGGTGCTGGGTGAGCTTTTTAGCCCGCGTTTGAAGCAGGCGTTAACGACACGCTAACCTCTTCTCCCGACAGCCAGCGCTGCTGCTGAGCGATAACTGATTGTTCATGCAGCGGCGTTTGGCAGCGAGCATACACTTCCCGTAAAAACGCCTTGCGCGCCCCGCGATAAGGGCCGCTGAGAATAGCAGCCTGGGTCAGGCTTTCGAGTACAGCTGAACGCTCGTGTGTGTCCAACTGCGCATAATCGCCTAGTGCCTGTTGCCAATCGATATCCACACTTTGCGGCTGTTCAGGTAGCGACGCTAAAAGCTGCGACAGTAACAGCACCAGATTGGGATGAGGATGGCGGTTACGCATCATGAGCTCGCCAATGCCTTGAACGATCAACTGGCGCTGGGCACGCGATAAAGTATTCAACTCATGCATTAGCGCGTCGATACGCGGCGGACCATAGGCCATCAGATGGGCTTGATGTAATACGCGCCAGGCAATCCAGGCATTCCAGATAGCGTATAGCGGCCCCATCAGCATGGGAATAAAACCGCGTAATGCCAGGCGGCCCAAGACACGCCGCATCACTACGCGCAGGATAAAACTGCTCAGGCTAATTTTTAAGCGGTACAGCAGCGCTTTTAGCGTCAGCTTCCAGCCATGCAGGTATGCATGAGGGTTAATGCCGTAAATGGTATTGCCTGAACTGGGGTATTCAAGCGCAGCACGTGCAACACCGTGAACGGTTAGCTGCAGAGAGGGCGTAAACGCATTGTGCTGTGAGTAAGCTAAACCGGCCAGGCGGGTAATATGGGTAACCCCGCGCAGTGAATTCCAGTACAAAAAGCCTATCTCAATCGCGGTGATGACACCTACTACGGCGTAGTAGGCGATCCAATAAGGTATCTGCTCGCCAAGGCTCATCCCGGACCAGCCATCAATAGCGATACGCTTCATCCACCACTCGCCACCCCCAATCAGCGTGCCGGAAATAATCCCGGCAATGGCGGCCCATACTATCGTCCAGCGTTTGATCCGCTTGATAGCGTGCGGGTTGGGCGCGGACAAGGGCGCGTTGCGCGTCAGCAGGTAGCTGATATAGCGGTGCGCTAGACGCTGCGCCAGGCCAGGAGAGGGAGCGTATTCTTGATCGGGCCTGTCCAAAGGCATAACAGCAAGATTTCCTTAGTTTAAGTCTCCCTAGGGTAACGACTACTTGCGTGCAGCGCACTCTTGAATAGCACCGGGGTGGGTGCCAGCCTGCATCAGCTCGTCCCAGCGCGTGGTATAGCGGTTTGAGCGATGCGCGCAGCGCAGCTGCCAGGCGGCGTCCGCATCTGTCATGCCAAAGCTGATCGTGCCTTGCCCCATTCGCTGGTTGATAGTATCCAGCGTGGCCATTAAATACGGATGACGGTTGCGCGGTGGTTGATGCAACAGCGAGAGCTGGTACTGCTCAGCATCGACTAAATCAAGCAGCATCACGCCAGCTTTCATGAACTTGTAGCCTGGTCGGTACATCTGCTCGAGCCCTTGGTGGACGGCTCCAAGAATAGTGCGCGTGTCGTCGCTAGGTGAGGGCAGCGGCACCATGGCGTGGGGAAAGTACTGCGGCTGGTCGCGGCGGTGGCGGTTGGTGTTTAAAAATATCATCACCGCACGGGTTAGGCTGCGCTGTTCACGAAGCTTTTCGGCACTGCGCTGGGCATGGCGGCGCAAGGCATTATGCACTTCAGTTTTGACGCCGGTAGCCTGGCCGAACGAGCGCGAAGTCATGATGCGGTGGCGCGGCTGGTCGAGTGCATTCATATGCAGGCAGGGCGTGCCGCGTAGCTCAAGCGCTGTGCGGGCGATTACCACAGAGTAGCGTTTACGTAACTGCTGAATATCTGCCTCACGTAAATCCCAGGCGGTATGAATCTTGTTGATAGCCAGACGCTCAGCAAGCCTGCGGCCAATACCCCAGACGCTACCCACCGGCGTTTGTTTAAGCAATGCCGTCGTGGACGCACTTTGGGCACTCAGCAGACACACGCCTTGATAATGGGGCGACTTTTTGGCCAGGTGGTTAGCCAGCTTGGCCAGCGTATGCGTTGGTGCAAGCCCGACGCACACCGGTAAGCCTAAATGACGCCGGATACGTCGCCTCAGCCATTCGCCCAGGGTTTGGCACTGCTTGTCAGTGAACTCCTCCAGATAGATAAACATTTCATCGATGGAATAGGGCGATACTGCAGGGCACGTATCGCGCAGCAGCTGGCACAGCCTTGCCGACATATCACCGTACAGCTCGTAGTTGGATGACTTCAGGTAGATGTCGCCACGCCTGCGCAAGCTTTCAAGCTTGAAAGAGGGAATACCCATTGGGATGTCCATGGCTTTCATCTCAGCAGAGCGGGCGATGATACAACCGTCGTTGTTCGACATGACGCCGACTGCTTTACCTTCCAGGGTCGGGTCAAACACTCGCTCACAGCTGACGTAAAAGTTGTTGGCATCTACCAGGCCGATCATCGTAGGTACTCATGGATAACCGCGCGTACCACGCCCCATAGCTGGCAATCGGTACCTTCCAGAGGAAGCGGCGGGTAGTGGGGGTGTGCAGAGCAGAGATGGGGCGTGCCTAGGTAAAGCGCATAGCGCTTGATCAGCACTTCGTCTTCGAACATGGCCACCAGAATATGCCCCAGACGGGGCTTGATGCTGCGATCAACGACCAGTAAATCGCCGTCAAAAATCCCCCAGCCTTCCATGCTGTCGCCGGTCGCCGAGAGATAAAACGTTTGGGTAGGATTTTTGATCAACCGCGTATTGAGGTCGAGCGTACGTGGCTCGTAATCCTGCGCTGGCGATGGAAAGCCGCTAAAGCCAGCGCGGCCTTGCAAGGAGGAGTAAGGCAGCGGCTGAGAGGTTAACGGCAAGGTTGGCGCGACAGGCGATGGCGGAAACAGCATCGTCGGCATCCTCACTGAAATTAAATATGTATTTATATACAGTATTTATTCGTGAGGTATAAATTGCAAGCGCTGAGCGTCGATCAGACTAACTTAGCGTGCAAGCCACAGGCCAACGACTACCGCGCTAACCACCGCAATCAGGAAAACAAGGTTGCGGGCACGCGTATCGCGACGAGGTTTCATAGGGTCACCATTAATCGATAGAAGGGTATAAAGCGGCGGAAGAATTGCGCCTGGCATGGTAACGTTTGTCGCTTAGACCGTCATCTATGCATTGCTTGAAAATGCGCGACGCTTCTCCTATATCGAAAAACGGCTAGGCCACGCTTGCTCATTCGCAAGACTGTCGCTTGGCCAGGAAATGACTTATGTCTGAAACAACGTCTGCGTGGACGAATCGCCGTGCTGGGCAAGCGCTAGTACTTGCCCAAAGCCGCCTGGCGGCGCTGAGCTGGGGCCGCCAGGATGCCCCCGTGTGGTTAGCGCTGCACGGCTGGCTGGATAACGCGGCAAGCTTTACCCGCCTGGCGCCGCGACTGGCCGAAGTGCTGGATATCCGCATTGTAGCAATCGACTTCCGTGGCCATGGGCATTCAAAACATATTCCGGCGGGCAGTGACTATGCGCTGTGGGATTACTGCCATGACGTGCTTGATGCGATGGACACGCTAGGTATCGAGCAGGCGTCACTATTGGCCCACTCGATGGGAGCAGCCGTCGCTTGCCTAGTGGCGGCCACCATGCCGGAGCGCGTTGCTCAGTTGACGCTGATTGATGGGCTGGGGGCGTTGAATACGCCAGCAGTAGAAACCGCCAACCAGCTACGCAAAGGCTTGATGGCTTACCGACGGCCGCTTTCCCGTGCGCCGCGCTATGCCGATATAGAAAGCGCGGTTGCCGCTCGGGTCGCCGGCGGAGTAACCACACTGGATAGCGTAACGGCAATACCGCTGGTTGAGCGTAATACCGAAGCTACCGCCGATGGTTATATACAAATGCGCACCGATAGCCGGTTGCTAAAACCCTCGTTGGTACGCTTTACTCCAGAACAGGTGCTGGCCCAGTTGACCTGTATCCAGGCGCCGATGCTCTTGATTGAGGGCGAACGGGGTATTTTAGGCGAACGCGAGTGGGCTGTGCAGGCGCGCCAGGCGGTTAAGTGTCTTACGCGCCACGTGTTACCGGGCGGGCATCACCTGCATCTGGAGCCCAAGGCCGTTGCCGCCGTGGCGGAAGTCGTCGCTGCCCATTGGCAAACGGCCACGGCTTAGCGCAAGGCAGGTTATTGGGTATCGACGATTCAGAGCACGTATCAATACAACAAAGCGGGCAGGCATAAGAAAGACAAGGATAAGCAATGAACCAACTGACGCGCACTGGCAATGGCAAAAAGGTCGCCCTGGTATTGGGAAGCGGTGGGGCACGTGGCTACGCACATATTGGTGTGATCGAAGCGCTGGAAGCACGCGGTTTTGAGATTATTTCCATCGCCGGGTGCTCGATGGGCGCACTGATTGGCGGTATCTACGCCTCGGGAAAACTGCCCGAATACCGGGAGTGGGTCTGTACTCTGGATTATCTCGATGTGCTCAGGCTTATCGATATGACCTGGAGTCCCATGGGGGCCATGCGCGCCAACAAGGTGATGCACAAGTTGGAGGCGTTGGTGGGCGATGTACTGATTGAGGATCTGCCTATCCCTATTACCACGATTGCCACCGACTTGGTTCGCCAGCGAGAGGTATGGTTTCAAAACGGCCCGCTGTTGCACGCTATCCGGGCCTCCATTGCTATTCCTGGGGTGATTACCCCAGTCAGTACGGGTGATCAAATGTTAGTTGATGGCGGGCTGCTTAATCCCCTGCCCATCATGCCGGTCATCGCGGCTCACCGTGCTGACCTAGTAGTGGCCGTTAACGTGACGGCCCATAGCCCGCAGCCGGTGTCACTGGAGGAACTGCTGCCCAAGGAGCACGAAGAGAATGATAGTCGCACGGCCTCAGAGCGTGAACGCGACGCCAATATGGGGGGCTGGATGAGTGATATGCGCGAAGCCACCAAGCGGCTATGGGACGGTCTGGGGGGCAATGGAGTGGATGATGAAAGTGAAGAAGAGACGCCTGAAGCCCGTGGCAAGCGCGAGTGGAGCCGACTCGGCATGATTTTAGAATCGTTCGATATTACCCAGGCGGCGTTGGCTAAGTATAAAATTGCTGGCTACCCGCCGGATGTACTGATCGAGATACCCAAAACGGTGTGCAGTACGCATGAGTTTCATCGGGCCAAGGAGTTAATTTGCCTGGGGCGGCACTTGGCCGATGAAGCGTTAGAGCGACGCATGCCAAGCATTGCGTCGGATGCTGCGGAGTAAGTCGCGTGGGCCTACGGGCCTCGCTTACGTAACAGGATATAAACCGCACCGGTGCCACCATCGATATCAACCGCAGAGCAGAATGCCAGCACGCCCGGCCATTCACGCAGCCAGGTATTGGTATGGCTTTTAAGCACCGGGAAGTCAGAGGTGCTGCCCCACGCCTTGCCGTGAACGACCAGAACACAGCGTAAACCCTGACTTGCCGCATCGCGCAGAAAGCTTTCAAGTTCTGTACGGGCTTCTTCCAGGGTGTAGCCGTGCAGGTCGAGCCCCGCCTGCCACTCGGTTTGGCCGCGCTTTAGCTGGCTAAGGCTGCGCCAGGGTAAATCGGGTACGCTGAATTCCAGGTACTCGGAAGGGCGCACGGCTTCCACCCGGCCATCCGAGGTGCGCCCGCTGGTTTGCAGGGTGTTGCTCTCAACCGCGGCGTTGCGCCTTGCCTGGTGGGCGTTATTATCCCGCTTGGGCTTACCGGGGTCTGCCTGGTTGGTCGCAATACGGCGCACGCCTGCTGCTTGAAGCGCCTGGCGAAAGGCGCTGATATCGTCATCATTGGGCAGGTGGCGTCGCGTCATGTCAGGCTCAACGTGTGAAAAGTAAGTAATGATATAAAAGAGGCGACAGTATAGCGAGCTGAGCGCCGCTGTGAACCGGGCGGCGTCAAAGGTACAATCTTTAAAGGTACAATTTTTCTTTATCAACTGAGTGTAGCTTCATAATGGCTGCATGGATGATTTTCGTTTATCAGGAGTCGCTGTGACTACGCCCCTCAATGCTGAGACCTCTCACTCAACCCTTTCATTGCCGGATACGGCGCTGATAAGCGATCTTTTTACGTTGCGCGACTATCTACGCTGGGTATCCAGCGAGTTCTATCTGGCGGGGCTGCACTATGGTCATGGCACGGAATCCGCCTGGGATGAAGCGGTCGCGCTCTGCTTAGGCGCGCTGCATCTACCCTGGAACGTCGACCCCAGCGTTCTGGAAGCACGGCTTCTGCCCGTTGAGCGCCAGCGTATTATTGCTCTGGCCCGGGAACGGGTAATCAGCCGCCAGCCGCTCCCGTATCTGCTAGGCGAGGCGTTTTTCGCAGGCCATCCGTTCAATGTCGATGAGCGAGTGTTAATTCCACGCTCGCCGATTGCCGAGTTAATCGAAGACGGCTTTAGCGCCTGGTTCCCTGAAGAGCCCCCGGCCAGCGTGCTGGATTTATGCACCGGCTCTGGTTGTATCGGCATTGCTACAGGCCTTTACCTGCCTACCTGTGAGGTCACACTTGCCGATATCAGCCAAGATGCGTTGGCTGTCGCCCGGGAAAATATTACCCGCCACGATGTGGGCGACCGGGTACGGGCGGTTGCATCCGATGTATTTGATGGCCTTGAAGGCCAACGTTTTGATTTGATCGTTTCCAACCCGCCCTACGTGGATGCGCGTGATTTGGCCACCATGCCCGCCGAGTTTCGCCATGAACCCGCGCTGGCGCTGGGTGCTGGCAAAGACGGCTTGGATATCGTGCGGCGTATTCTGCGCGAGGCGCGCAGTCATTTAAGCGACTCCGGCTGGCTGATTGTGGAAGTGGGCAATTCTGACCGTCATGTGGAAGCTGCGTTTCCTGACGTACCTTTTATGTGGCTTGACTTCGAGCGTGGCGGCCAGGGCGTATTTGCCTTGAGCGCTGCTGAACTCGACGCCTATGCGGCGTCTTTTGTGTAAGGAATGAACGCCCATGTCTGGCAATAGTTTTGGCAAACTGTTTACCGTAACCACCTTTGGCGAAAGCCACGGCGTGGCACTTGGTGCCATCGTTGATGGCTGCCCGCCGGGGCTTGCGCTGTGTGAAGAGGATCTGCAGCGCGACCTGGACCGCCGCCGCCCGGGTAGCTCTCGGCATACCACGCAGCGTAAAGAGCCTGATCAGGTGAGGATTTTATCCGGCGTGTTCGAGGGTAAAACCACCGGCACCTCGATTGGCCTGTTGATCGAGAATACCGACCAGCGCTCCAATGATTACTCGAAAATCAAGGACCAGTTCCGTCCGGCGCACGCGGACTACACCTATCACCATAAATATGGCCATCGCGACTATCGCGGTGGTGGCCGCTCAAGCGCTCGTGAAACCGCCATGCGCGTGGCGGCAGGTGCGATTGCCAAGAAGTATCTGGCCGCCCAGGGCGTTCAGATCCGCGGTTACATGAGCCAGCTTGGCCCCATCAAGATCGAATTCAAAGAGTGGGAAGCCGTTGAGCAGAACGCCTTTTTCTGCCCCGACCCTGCCAAAGTAGCCGAGCTTGAGACCTATATGGATCAACTGCGCCGCGATCAGGATTCCGTGGGCGCAGAAATTACCGTGGTGGCCGAAGGCGTGCCGGTAGGCTTGGGCGAGCCGGTGTTTGACCGCCTGGATGCTGAGCTGGCGCATGGCTTAATGAGCATTAATGCGGTAAAAGGCATTGAGATTGGCGCAGGGTTTGGTTCGGTGGCTCAGCGGGGCAGTGAACACCGCGATGAGATGACGCCGGAAGGCTTTTTGTCCAACCATGCGGGCGGCGTCTTGGGTGGGATTTCCAGCGGGCAGCCTATCGTGGCAAGGCTTGCCCTTAAGCCCACCTCCAGTATTACCACGCCGGGGCGCTCCATTGATGTCAACGGCCAGCCTGTCGAGGTAATTACCAAAGGTCGCCACGACCCGTGCGTAGGCATTCGCGCAACACCCATCGCCGAAGCCATGATGGCCATTACACTGTTAGATCATTGGTTACGCCAACGGGGGCAAAATGGCGACGTGAGCGTTGATACGCCGCGCCTGAATCAGGTTTAGCGCAGATTTAACGTGGAGTTAGCGCAGCGTTAAAGCCATATACGGTTCGTTTAACGCTGCTACACTCAAGGGGAGATGGTTAAGGAGTAACCCCATGAAGATTAACGTTGAGTTTGATCTGACCCCGGACGAGTTCCGCCAGGCGCTTGGGCTGCCTGATATCGAGGCGTTTCAGCAAAGCCTGCTGGAAAATATCCAGCGCCAAATGGAGTCAGGTGTTGAAGGCTATGACCCCATGAGCCTGATGCGGCCTTTCTTACAGCAGCCGATGATGCAGCAAGGGTTATCGCAGGGGCTGGCTAATTTCGGGACGTACCAGCAAATGATGCTGGATATGCTGCGCCAGGCGGGTAGTTCCAGCAGCGCCACTAACCAGAGTCAGGCAGCGGACAGCGACACACCTAGCAGAGGAAGCGCCAAGGCAAAAGCTCCAGCGTCCTCACGCTCGCGTAGTAAGGGAAAAACCGAGTAACGCGGCAGGGTGCGTAACGGCCAAAAAATCACGGCCGTCATCTAAGTGTTATTGTAATGCACCATACTAGCGCTTACTCTTTTTTTGCAGTGCAACAAAAATATAACATACAGTGCAGCACATTACGTTCATAAGGGCCTTCGGGCTCACCTTAGTAACGCAATAGGAGCAGACACCATGCAAGACAAGATGACGGACGCCTTTAACGCCCAAACCCGCCAAATGTTTGAGCCGATGCGCAAGATCAACTCGCTGATGCTCAACAACATGGAAAAAATGACCCAATACCAGCTGGAAGCGATGAAACGCTATAGCCAGATGGGAACAGAGCGCATTCGTAGCGCCACGAACATTCAGGATGCGGAAAGCCTGCGCGATTTCGGTACTCAGCAAGCCGAAATGATGAATGAGATTTCGCAGCAGATGCAGGAAGACGCTCGCGCCATGAGCGAAATGAGCCTTCAGTTCAAATCTGAAATGGAAAAGCTGTTTAGCGATGCTGGTCAAAAAATGACTGAGCAGGCAACTTCAGCGGCCCAAGGCGAAAAGCCGGGTACTGCATCCAGCCAATCTTCACGTAAAAAATAAAACGTTGATTGGCTCACGGCGCCTGATGGCGCCGTA
>NZ_JBQTDC010000045.1:0-27523 GCF_052353045.1 Halomonas sp. AOP7-B1-5
GCCGTCAAAACCGTTCTTTGCGCTGTTCACTGAAAGCTATGTCACTTCTACCTCACCGTCTGGTGCGTGCATACCTTGTTGACGACACGCCACATGGGAAGTATCGCCAGGCTGTTTCGGTACAGGGCATTGTGTCTCTTTCCCCGATCATCGGCCTTTTTGTTTTCTTTTTCTGGCGGGCATTTGCGGGTGTCGGTATCGAATGGATCATGCCGTCGATTCTTGCTCTGGCAGTTGGCGGGGTCTTTATGGCCATCTCTACGGCTGGAAGATATGTCAGGAAGGGAAGGATGCGGCGTTTCATTGGCTTGCAGCTATACGCCCTTTTCTGTTGGCTCCTGACGGCCTCTGTCGTGTTTTCTACCCCCTACCTGCTACCTTGGGCCGCCTGATGCCTTCAGGCTCTCACAAAGGCTTACAGCCCCCTTTTTGGGGGTTTTTTGTTTTTGCCTAGAAATCCGGTGTTCCGCTGGCCTGTCTGATCATTTCCTGCGCGTACTCTGCCAAGGTACTTTTCATTCCAGAGGAATACTCATGTCAAAAGCTACATCTTCGGCCACAGGCGACCGTCGCACGATGCACCTTGCGCTTGGCGGTATTATCGGCAGCGGATTGCTGGCACTTGCATTCGGTTTGCTGCTGAACGCCCAGACTGAAACGGCTGATCAACTCCAACAGACCAATGCGAAACTGTCTGACCTTGCCGATGCCATCAACACTTCCTCTGGACAGCAAACGCGTAACACTGACCTGGTGGCCGCCGTTGATCAGGTGATGCAGCAGCGAGCGCAGGCCGAGCAAGAGGCACAGCGCCAGGCATTGTTAGAGGGGTATGACAATGCCCCTACCGATTTGGAAGACGATACGCCCTGGACATACGGGGATGCTGACGCTCGCTTCACGCTGTACACCTATTCCGATCCCAACTGCCCGTACTGCCGTCAGTTTCACAATACTCCCAAGCAACTTGTTGATAGCAGTCAGGGCGTGATGAAGGCTCAGTACCATCACATGACGATCATGGATGCCAACTCGACCACCCAAGCATTGGCGAGTGAGTGTGCAGGCCGTCTCGGTGATAATCAGCATTTCTGGGCGCTTAACGACTATATCTACGAGAATCATCAGGTGCGCGAAGCGGGTTTGCTCGATGTAGCTGAAACGATGGGTTTTGATCGTTCAGCGTTTCGTCAGTGTATGCAAAGCAGCGATGTACAACGCCATGTGGCTGTTCTTGGGCGTGAAGCACAATCAGAAGGTGTTACGGGTACGCCGACATCGTTTTTGATCGACAACGAAACGGGAGAGGAAGTCCGTTTGTCTGGGGCGCAGCCGCCAGGAGCCATCATTTCGGCATTAAGGGGCATGATCGAGCAGGAGAGTGCGGAGGCAGGAACAGCCAACGGCCAACCCGCTGAACAGGAAGGTTAATTATGCTCCCCATTTCCCCGATTGCGATTGCCATTGGTGTCGCCCTCTTTCTGGCCAGAACGAACCTGGCAGGCTTGATAGGCGGTGCAGTGCTGGGGATGGCATTGATGCACCTTTGGCCGGAATACTTTATGCCCGTTTATACCTGGGTCGGCGGCTTGTTGGATTCGCTGGGCATTGGGGACTGGCTGGACGCGTCCAATCAGTCTGCTCCCGTGACGCCCGATGCCGAGTAAAACGCCCCATTCACCTAATGACTGACGCCCTTTTGAGGGCGTTTTTTTTGGAGCGGAACATGCTTCCATATCTAGCATTGCCAGCGATGGCACTTGGGCTCGCGCTGACAATTCCGCCTGCCCTGGGAACGGCGAAAACAGTTATCTCCTCCGGCGATACTGTGTCGGATTCGACAAACCACCACAACGTCCAGATCGTCGTGAGCCACGACTGTCAGCGTGCCTGGTGTCCCGATATTAGGGATCGTTTACAGATAGAGGTACAAGCAGCTCATTATCGGCCAGACCGACACCTTGCAACGATCACAGTTGAACCGCTAGAACGACATGGACGTTTTGCCGAGCCCCGACGACGACTCGATGTTTTGACAGCGGGCGGTCAAGGGAATATGCCGCCAGGCGCGCCAGCACCCTGGGTCAATGCCGAGCTTTTGTCGGGTGCCTCATCAGTGAAACCTACAGAATCGACGCATCGTACCCCTTGGCGGACGTTACCAGACTGGATGCCCCCTTCATCGCTTTCACAATGGAAGTCGGCTAACTCGCAAACCTTGATAGACTCAGCAGACAAAAAAACACAAGGATGGCTTCCTAGATTAAATAACGCTGTTGAGCATTATATAAACCCTTTAGTTGAAAAAGTGCGTTATGTCATTAGTAAAGAAGGCGATGGCTCATGACATCGTTCTGCAAATGTTCTTATCTTCGGTCTTTACAAGGCATAGCGAATTTTTTATGTGCTTTTTTGCACAACACAGCTTTTTTAGCTGGCTTTATTTTATTGAGTATTTTTAGTGCTTTTTTACCTTTAATAATTCTTTGGGCTGTTTATAGCGTTTTTGCACATATTTCTTCTTGGTTGTTCGCCGCCGGTGTTCGTCCTGCATGGCCAGAGATTGACTGGGTGCCGCTATCCCAAAATACGTTGATTCATCTCGCCCTGGTGATCGCGTGGGGGCTGCTGTGTCTTTTGGTTTGGAATGGGGCGAAGCAAGCGATGAGACACCGCAAACGACAGTTGCAGCGTTTGGCCAAGGGGAGATTGGTTAAGGTATCGGCAGACCATCCTATCGCGCTCTATACACAACGTCTGTGCAAGCAACATCGTATCCGATGCCCACACCTTTGGGCCGCCGAGAATGCCTATGTGGTTGCTTTTGTCGTTGCGCCGCCAATAAGAAAATCTCACTTGGTACTGTCAGCGGGTGTTTTGCAGTTGCCGTCGGACATATTGCGCTGGGTGATCGCTCACGAAGTCGGCCATCTGGTTCATGGGGATGCCCGCCATGTGTTTGCCTGGCAGCGCTTTCTGGACAGCGTGCTTGCTTGGCAGCGCCTACGCTTGAAGGTCGTGAAATGGCTTGTTCGGCTATGTTACTGGATACCGCTAGTAGGCCATCCTCTTTGCCGCTTGTTGGTTGGTTTTGAGCGTCTATTCCAAAATTTGGATAAAGCTGGCAGACAGCTCGGTGGTGCAGCTTACGAGGCGTTGACACTTTGGGCGTCACGGCGTAGTGAATTTCGCGCTGACGCCTTTGCAGCGTCACAGGAAGGTGCAGAGCCAGGCATCGCGCTGTTCAGATCGCTGGCAGCGGCTTCCACGTTTGAGCCTTTGCAGCGGCCTATCTGTCTTCGCACACATCCGACGCACCACGAGCGTGTGAAGGCGCTTAAACGTTTTAACTCATAACCTCATAACCTCATTCTTTTATTTGAGTTTATGACCATTTGATAAAATCCCCATTTCTTCATAAGCTCAGATAAGGTTCCTACACGATGGCGGAGATACAATGCACGTTATTGCGGTTTTAAATCAGAAAGGCGGTTCGGGTAAGACGACGATTGCAACGCACCTGGCTACTGCGCTGATGATGGCAGGACATGATGTACTGTTGGTTGATTCAGACCCCCAAGGCAGCGCCCGTGATTGGGCAGCGGTTCGTGAGGATCAGCCGGTGCCGGTAGTCGGCATTGACCGTCCAACCATAGGGCGTGATTTGAAAAACCTGGCTCGCAAAGAATTTGTGGTGATTGATGGCGCGCCACAGGCAGCCGATCTGGCAGCGTCTGCCATTAAGGCAGCAGATTTTGTGCTGATTCCGGCACAACCAAGCCCGTACGATATTTGGGCGACAGCTGATCTTGTCGAGTTGGTGAAGCAGCGTATTGAGATCACTGACGGCAAGATGCAAGCGGCGTTTGTTGTCTCCAGGGCGATCAAGGGGACGCGGATAGGGTCGGAAGTCACCAATGCACTTAACGAATATGAGTTGCCGGTGCTTGAGAGTCGGGTTACTCAGCGGGTTATCTACCCCACGACGGCCGCAACAGGTACAACGGTCTTCGACCAAGACCCTGACGGCCCCGCATCTATTGAAATCAACGCATTGATGAACGAGCTGAAAGCAAAGCTCATTTGAGGTTTTGGGGCTTTGATCAATTGAGTTTTTACGTTAATGCGGCAATAATGATTTGAAGTTATGATTTTTTGAGGTTGTTGAGATGACCAAAGGTGTACTTAGTGCTGGACGCCCAAGCGCGAAAGCAGACAAGCGAAAAGAAGCGACGTTAGCGAGCCTGGCAGACAGACCGGCCAAAAAACGGGTCAACATTGATCTGACGTATGAAGAACATCAGCGGTTGAAGATATACGCGGCTCAGAATGGCATGACCATCAAGGATATCCTGCGTGAACAAATTGATAAGTTGATCGACGGCGATCAAGCGTGAAAGTGTTTTTATTCATTGCATCAAAACCTCATTTGAAGAAAAGCCCATCGGGTTTTTTGAGGTTGACTGATCAGGAGAGGGCGGATGTCTGACAGGTTCTCACGACTTGATCGGCTTAAAGAGCAGCTGGATCAGTATCGACCACTGCCTCATGCCGTTGTCCGCAACCTACATGAATCGCTGGTTTTGCAATGGACTTACCATAGCAACGCCATCGAAGGGAATACGCTCACGCTCAAGGAAACCAAGGTCGCTCTTGAAGGTATTACGGTGGGTGGAAAAACCCTGCGAGAGCACTTTGAGGTTATTAACCATCGAGAAGCGATTTGGATGGTTGAAGACTGGGTTAAGCAGCGTGAGCCTCTATCCGAATGGTTGATCAAATCGCTGCACCAGCTGGTACTCAAAAACGTCGACGATCAGAATGCCGGAGCGTATCGCCAGGTCAATGTCATGATATCAGGTGCCGAGCACCGGCCACCTGAAGCCTACAGGGTTCCTCAGGCGATGAGCGATTTTCTTCATTGGTATCATCAAGAGGCTGGCGCTTTGCACCCCATTGAGCGAGCTGCCCGTTTGCATGGTGAGTTCGTCAAGGTTCACCCTTTCGTTGATGGGAATGGGCGGACATCGCGGCTTCTGATGAATTTCGAGCTGATGAAAGCAGGGTTCCCTGCCGCTCTGATCAAGGTAGAGCAGCGGTTGGCTTACTACGAAGCACTGGATACTGCCCATTGCACCGGCAACTACGATCTTTTTGTCGACTTGCTTTGTGACAGCGTGGAAAACAGCTTTGAGCCTTACTGGTGGGCGCTGGGCATTAATAGACAGCCGGACAGCAAATGAGGTTTTGATGATAGTATCAAACAAGGTTTTGAGGTTATCCGCTTTTGGTGCCTTGATGATTTCATCATTGTCTGTCCATGCTGACGTTGCCATCGCAACCTGGAACATTAACCACTTGGGCTGGAACAACGACAAGGACTTAGCGATTTTAGGTGAGATAGGTAACAGTTTCGATTTGCTCGCAGTGCAAGAGGTCATGAGCGAAGATGGCGCTGAAAATTTGCATCTGTCGTTGGAGCAAGCATCAGGTGAACCTTGGGGATACGTGATGAGTCACCTGATCGGGCGCAGTAGCTATAAAGAGGCGTATGCGTTCTTCTGGCGAGAATCAGAGGTGTCAGCATCGGGTGGGGACGCTGTGTTTTTCGACGGTGCGGACGTCTTTGCACGGTACTCACACGCATTTTAAGTGAAATCCTAATCCTACACATTGAAAATGTGTGAAGAGGGTTGAGTATCTTTCATTAAGCTAAAAAAAAAGTGTGGGTTCCGACCTCAGCCACGTCCCTTCTTTTGAAGTTTGCGCAACATCAAAAAAGCAAAGTTGATAAATCAAAAGGATAGAAATGCAAGAAGGCCAGTTGCGTGTATTGCTTGAATGCGTTGATCTGAAAAGTGTCGCTATTGTGGGCGTGCTTATGAGTAATGTCTGGTGCTTACAATTTACCAGGAAAAATGGTCAGCAACTGTTGTTGGACTCGCACCGCTCCGCAATGTTTTAAAATGGGGTATCCGGAAACTAGTGCGTAATTCCACTCCAGCCTACAGAGTGTCAGTTCATCCGTAAACCGGAATTGCGTGTGTGATAATCGTGTCGTATCATCAGGCTTCTAAACCGGAACTAAGTGTGTATTCTGTCGCCAGAATTCGCACGTAGTCGAAGGCTCGACGAACGACTGGCCAGGAGTGGAAACATGGCGATTAGTCAGGCACGCATTATCGAATCCATGGAGCAGGCCTGCTCCAACGTAAATCCGGATGAGTTCATTTTCTCCTTCCTTGATGCTTATGGATTTCCGAAAAGCACCATAACCCGCCTTCGCAAGCGCGATGATAGCCGGAACGTTGCAAGTGGCAATGACGTTGGACTGAAGAAGAAGCTCTACTTCCGATCCGCTCCAGAGGGAGCCGATTTGAACGCCGAAGCCGACTCCCTCAAGGCAAGTGAAGTCGTATCTCGGAACGATATCCGCTTCGTTATTGTGACTGACTTCAAGAGCCTGGTCGCTCTCGATCTCAAGGCAGAAGAGCGCCTTGAAGCCACGATGGAGGAGCTGGATAAGCAGTACGCCTTCTTCCTGCCGCTGGCTGGGTATGAGAAGGCGGTCATGTATTCAGAGCATCCGGCAGACGTTAAGGCCTCTGAGAAGATGGGGCGGCTGTTTGATTTGATCCGCGAACGCAATGACCTCTCGAAGTCTGAAGACATTCACGCGCTCAACGTTTTCCTTACCCGCCTCTTGTTCTGCTTCTACGCCGAAGACACTGGCATCTTCGCGCAAGGCCAGATGACATCTGCCATTCAGTCAACGACACAGGAAGATGGATCTGACGTAGATCAGTTTTTCTCAGATCTTTTCACTGTCTTGAATCTGGATGATAAGGCTCCTGAGCGTGCGTCCATGGCTGCCCATTTCCAGGAGTTCCCCTACGTCAATGGTGGCCTGTTTGAGGCAGATGAGCCGATCCCCGAATTTGGAAGAAAAGCCCGGCGACTCTTGATCGATTGCGGGAGCATGGACTGGTCTGAGATCAACCCAGACATTTTTGGCTCAATGTTCCAGGCGGTCATTGACGAAGAGCAACGGGGAAGCTTAGGACAGCATTACACCTCTGTCTCCAACATCATGAAGGTAATTCAGCCTCTATTCCTCGACAAACTTTATACTGAACTTGAGAAAAGCCGGAAGAACGAACGAAAACTCAAAGAGCTGCTTCTGCGACTCCAGAATCTGCGAATCTTTGATCCGGCCTGCGGTTCAGGAAATTTCTTGATCATAGCTTACAAAGAGCTCCGAAAGCTGGAAATGGAAATTATCGACGCTCTGAATGCAGTCTCGGACCAGACTGAAATGTACTATTCCGGAATTAAACTTTCCCAGTTCCACGGCATAGAAATTGATGATTTTGCTCACGAGGTAGCCGTCTTGTCTCTCTGGTTAGCAGAGCATCAAATGAATATGGCGTTTAAGGAGAAGTTTGGGTACGCAGATGCCGCACTTCCCTTAAAAGACTCAGGCCATATCGTTTGTGATAATGCGCTACGCGTGGACTGGAGTGGCATCTGCCCACCGGAAGACTCCAAAGGCGAGCCTTATGAAGTATACATTTGCGGCAATCCACCCTTCTTAGGGAGTGGTGGACGTAGTGAAGCTCAGAACCAAGATATGGCTAACGTATTCGCGAGCTTCAAATCTTTTGGAATGCTTGATTTTGTTGCTTGCTGGTACTGGAAAAGCGCCCAATACATATCCGGGCGTAATGCAGAGTTTGCTTTGGTTTCAACAAACTCTATCTGTCAGGGCGAGCAGGTTGCTGTATTATGGAAACCTATATTGGATAAAGATCTAAAGATTAAGTTCGCCTACCAAACATTCTCATGGAAGAATCACGCCAAACAAAATGCTGCTGTTCATGTAGTTGTAATTGGTGTAACGAATGCATCGGATTTTAATGGTGCAGCGATCTTCAAAGAGCAAAACAATAAAAGTATCCATCGCGTAGAAGTAGAAAACATCAATCCATATCTGGTTGAAGGGCATGACACTGTTATAAATAGTCGTAGTAAGTCGCTGTCCTCGGTGCCGGAGATGGTGTATGGGAATAAACCCGTAGATGGCGGAAACTTGCTATTAAGCACAGCAGAAAAGGATCAGCTAATACAGTCTGAACCTGGCGTTGCTAAGTGGATAAAGAGAGTTCTAGGCGCTCAAGAGTTCATCCAGTCAAAAGAGAGGTGGTGCTTGTGGCTTGTGGGCGCTCCTCTTGGCGAAATTAATGACATGCCATTGGTTAACAAACGAATTGAATCAGTCCGAGAGATGCGTGCTCATAGTAAAAAAGTAGCCACACAAAAGATAGCAGATAGGCCAAACCTTTTTGGTGAAATCCGACATCCTGAGAATGGTACCTATATCCTCGTCCCTTCTGTTTCCTCGGAGCGACGCCCTTATGTTCCGATCGGTTTTTTCGGCGCAGATGTAATTACTACCAATGCAAACTTAATGATCCCGAACGCTACCCCTTTTGAGTTCGGCATCCTGACATCCGAAATGCACAATGACTGGATGCGCACCGTCGCAGGTAGGCTGAAGAGCGATTATCGCTATTCTGCTACGCTGGTTTACAACACATTCCCTTGGCCAGAAGCCAGCGACCGGCAGCGAAAGAAAATCGAAGAGCTTGCCGAGGAAGTCCTTCTTGTTCGTGAGGATTACCCCGATAAATCCTTGTCCAAGCTTTATGATCCGAAAGAAATGCCGGAGCCATTGCGGGAAGCCCATAAAGCTCTGGATCGAGCTGTCGAAAAGCTCTATCGCGAGAAGCCATTCCGAGATGCAACAGAGCGTTTGGAGCATTTGTTTGCCCGGTACGAGAAACTGATTGCTGAAGAGAAAGCACAGAAGCCAGCCAAGAAAACAGTCAAAGGGAGTAATTGATCATGGCTGATCTGATGACGGTCCAGTACAAGCAGACTGGCAAGAGTTCGAATCTGAACGAATTAGGTATGCGTGAAATGCAGGCTCGGGCGTATGACGCTCGCGATGCGCAATACCTGCTTTTGAAAGCGCCTCCTGCATCCGGCAAGTCGCGAGCCCTAATGTTTCTTGGATTGGACAAATTGCACCACCAGGGTCTGAAGAAAGTCATCGTGGCTGTGCCCGAAATGTCCATCGGTGGCTCCTTCAAGGATACTGATCTCACGAGCGCTGGTTTCTTCGCCGACTGGAAGGTGCAGCCCAGCTACAACCTTTGCGTACCTGGCGGGGAGAACCACAAGGTCAAAGCGTTCATCCGCTTCATGTCTGATCCGGACGCAGACGTTTTGATCTGCACCCATGCAACCCTGCGGTACGCCTACAAGGAATTGGCTCCCTCGAACTTCAACGACACCCTGCTGGCAATTGACGAATTCCATCACACCTCTGCGGACGGCGAAAACCGGCTTGGCGAGCTTATTGATGGCGTCATGGCGGGCTCCAACGCCCACATTGTAGCGATGACAGGATCCTACTTCCGGGGCGACGCAGTACCAATTTTGCTGCCCGAGGATGAGGAGAAGTTTACCCAGGTCACCTATTCCTACTACGAACAGCTCAATGGCTACAGGTATTTGAAGTCGCTAGGAATTGGCTACCACTTCTACACCGGCCGGTACCTGGATGCTGTGCATGAGGTGCTGGACACCTCGAAGAAGACGATTGTCCATATCCCAAACGTCAACGCGGTCGAGTCCACGAAGGACAAGTATTCTGAGGTCGATTACATTCTCGACGCTATCGGTGATGTCGTCGAGAAGGATATGAAGAGCGGTATTATTACCGTGAAGGACCAGTCCGGCCGACTTTTGAAGGTTGCCGATCTGGTTGATGACAACCCTCTCCGGATAGAGGTTCAGAACTACCTCAGGAATGTGTCGAAAGCAGACGACATGGATATCATCATTGCCCTGGGTATGGCGAAGGAAGGCTTTGACTGGCCTTGGTGCGAGCATGTTCTAACCATTGGCTATCGCTCATCGCTCACCGAAATCATCCAGATCATCGGTCGTGCTACTCGTGATTCAGAAGGCAAAACACACGCCCAATTTACCAACCTGATTGCCCAGCCAGATGCAGAGGATGACGACGTCAAAACGTCGGTCAACAACATGCTCAAGGCCATCACTGTATCGCTACTGATGGAGCAGGTTCTCGCGCCTGCTGTGAACTTTAAACCACGGTCGAGGATACGGCCCGGCGAGGAAGTTGATCCAGGCACCGTGGTTATCGAAGACACCACATCACCTGTCTCCGACAAGGTCATGAAGGCCCTGGAGAACATGGACAACATCAAAGCCGCCATTCTCCAGAAGCCTGAAGTCATTGCACCGGCTGTAACAGGCGATGATGACCCAGAGGTCATGGAGCAAGTGGAGATTCCGAAGGTCGTGGAAACGCTTTACCCAGATATGGATGACAGTGAGATAAGCACTGTCTCAGAAGCCGTACACGCTTCCATGGCCATACAGTCCACCGGAGGGCTGTTCGATGAGGCTGACCTGCCTGAGGGCGCTCAGATCATGACTCCCGAGGGGGTTCAAGAAGATCCAGCGGATTATCAAAGCGACGGTCAGACATCTTCGAAGAGAGACTCCAATGCAGGGAACGATGAGCCAAAACCCAATCGCAAGTTTGTCCTCATTGGGAACAAGTTCGTCAATATCGAGAACCTGAATGTCGATCTGATTCGTCAGGTGAATCCCTTCCAAGGTGCCTACGAAATTCTCTCAAAATCCGTGACGCCCTCGGTGCTCAAGACCATTCAGGACACCGTAGTCGGTATGCGATCTCAGATGTCTGAAGAAGAGGCCGTTATCCTCTGGCCGCGAATCAATGAGTTCCGAAAGGAGAAAGGCCGAGAGCCTTCTGTGACGGCTAGCGAGCCGTATGAACGTCGTTTGGCAGATGCGCTGGCCTACATCAAGAGAAAGGCCCAGGAGCGCAAGGCGCAGGCACAGACGCCGTAAGGAGGATATGGAATGCCACCGATCAATCACAACAGAAAAAAGGCCTCTACTCGGCCTTCGCTGGACGACGTATTCGCCAGCCCGGATGAGTTCGGTCTTCTTGATGTCGAGGCCAAGAAATCAAGCTCAGGTGCTCCTCTTGAAGTGTCTCGATTTGAAGAGATCTGTGCATTCGTTGATCAGCAGGGAAGAGCTCCGCAAGCTGAGGGTCGTGACCTCCAGGAAAAGCTTCTCGCCCGGAGACTAAAGAGCTACGCGGAGAAGCAAGATCTGTTGTCAGCGCTGAAACCACACGACCGTCATAACCTGCTATCCGAGCCCGCACTGGCTTCGAATCAGGAGGCGACCGCACATAATGAGGAGGCGCCCTCTCGCGCCCCGACCGAACCGCGTAGGCCAGCGTCGAAAATGGACGTCAATCAAACGGAAAATGTCACCTCACTTGATGACATTTTATCGAGTGATGCATTCTCAGAGTTTGACCAAGGCGAAGACTCCCTTTTTGACCCGGTTCATGTCTCATTCGAGAAAAACCGAGAGGAGCCAGATGAGATTGCTCAGCGACGTGTCTGCCTGGATTTCTATGCGTTTAAGCCAATATTCAAGGAGCTGCATGAGAAGCTGAAAACTGGCGACGTAAAGGCGGCTCGCTTCCAACAGGCTTCACAAGTTCAGCCAGGCGATGCCTTCATACTTGAAGGTGTTATGTGTCTGGTAGATGAGGTCGGAGAATACAGAGAAGATAACCAGGGGCGTTATGACCCACGCCTGCGTATCATTTTCGAGAATGGAACGGAATCCAATCATCTCTTACAGTCGCTGGCAAAACGCCTTTACCAAGAGCCTACTGGACGCAGAATCATCCGTGATTCTGAGTCCGTAGTTGATGCCTTCAACAATGTGAACCACAAGGATAAGCGAGCAGGTCAAATCTATTTCGTCACGACGTTGAGCGACAAGCCCGCACTTCGTGAAATACCGAGTCTGTTAAAGATCGGCTATACCGAGCTGACTGTCGATGAGCGGACAAAAAATGCGGAACGAGACACCGCATTCCTTGAAGCACCGGTCAAAAAGCTCGCATCAATAGAGTGCTACAACTTGAATCCGAACAAGTTTGAGACGCTGATTCATGGGTTTCTGCATGCCCAGCGAATTAAGATGACGCTCACCGGGAGGGACGGAAAAGAATACCACCCGAGAGAGTGGTTTTCTGTTCCGCTCGACACGGCCCGCGAGGTCGTGAAGCGAATCATTGATGGAAGCATCGTTCAGTACCGCATGGATAATACCACCGGGCGATTGGTGAAGAAGAAGGTATGAACGATGCGCCAGTTTGACCTGCTAAACATGGATACCCTCCAGTCGAGCAATCTGATTGATGAGGGGGATCACTACGTCATTGAGGTTGATGGCCAAGGAATCCCTGGGCGGTGCCCACATTGCCAGGCTGAGGGGCCGTATAGACACGGTACTCAGCAACAGCACTACATCGATACCCCGATGCATGGAAAGCCCGTACTGCTCCGCGTGGACCGAGCTCGCTTCCGATGCAAAAATTGTGGGAAGACCTTTTTCTCAAACCTGCCGGATATCGATCCGAAACGGAAAGCCTCCACCCGATTCATCAAATACGTCGAGCAGGAGGCGATGAAGAAAACCTTCGCAAAGCTCTCACGCGAGGCAGGCATTGATGAAAAAACGATTAAGAATATTTTCGAGGACTACGTTCACCGCCTTGGAAAAGAGATCAAGTTTGAGACTCCCGAGTTTTTGGGTATAGATGAACTGAAGATCATCGGCGAATACCGCTGCCTGATCACAAATGTGAACGAGCTGGCCGTCTACGACTTGCTACCCAATCGTCGGAAAACCGACCTCATGACCTACTTTAAGGCTATGCCTGACAAGCACAAGATCAAGGTGGTCACGATGGATATGTGGCGGACCTATAAGGATGTCGTGAACGCGCAACTGCCAGGTCGCGATATTGTCGTGGATCGTTGGTATGTCATCCGCATGGCTAACGAGGCGCTGGAGGCCGTGCGAAAGCAAATTCGTAAAGGCCTCAACACTCGACAGAGGCTGAAGCTGAAAGACGACCGCTTTATCCTTTTGGAGAGGGGGCACAACCTTTCGCCCGAGCAGCGTGAACAGATGCAGTCCTGGTTCGATCTTCATCCAGAACTGGCTATGGCTTATGAGGCCAAGGAGAACTTCCATAACATCTACTCGTGTCGCAACAAGGCTGAGGCTCAGGAGTTTGCGAGGGCATGGATGAGATCACTGCCGCCTGCAATCGAGCCAGCCTTTGAGGCATCCCGCACAGCGTTATTGAACTGGTGGGGGGAGGTTTTCAACTTCTATGATCACCGGATCACAAACGCCTATACTGAGTCTGCGAATCGGCTGGCAAAGGATATTAACTGGATGGGACGTGGATACAGCTTTGAGGTCATGCGTGCCCGACTGATCTACGAGAAGCAAGCGCGTAAACCAACAACCAAGCTGAGAGAACGAAAGCCGAAAGGCAAACCTCAACCGGAGACCCTATCGAGATCTGTTGGTCTGGAGAAAGTGCCCAGAACGGTTGAGTACGGTGCACATATCCCTACGCTTTGCGAACTGCTGGAAAGCGGCCACTTTTCCTGATGTTTCTACATTGATACCGGAATTGAGGGAGAGAGAAAATCATCTGTTCCCACACTCAATTCCGGATACCCAAAATGGGGACGCCCCTTTTTCTTCTGCTCTAACACTAGGTTTTCGACAAGCTAAGGTGATCGCCCCATGAAGCTTTTTATTACTAATGAGCGAGGCCGGAGAGAGTGGTTGTGGATCGTTAGTCTAGTCGGTGAAAGGGCCGCATTAGCGGCGCTAGCAAGCTTGCCAGGGCAGTCTAAAGCCTTCCAGCTTAATATTGCGAAGACGCTCAACCTTGAACTTCCAGCCGAACATGATCTGCCGCAAACCTCTGAGAACGTTGATGCGGGCCGCCGAGCCGGAGAGCGTGAACTGGCAAATATGAAGAAGATGCTCAAATTCTGATGCCTATAGAAATTATCAGCTATCAGCTTAAAAATTTTGAATTCAGGACCCCCGTCACTGGCATTGACGCTAATGGCGAGGTGCAGGTTGGCTACGCTGATGAAAAGCCTCACCTGATATCAGACATCACCCTTCTTTACTCGCTGCAAATGGATGACAGCGGAAACGTGGTCGAGGCCAAGGGGGTTGAAGTTGCCAACAATTACTTGATGCATTTAATGGTCAACAAGGATCATAAATGCGTTTCTCTCCAGTCGAGGGCGCTAATCCATTTCTTTGCCTTCCTAAGTGAGCACCAGATGCGGTGGGATGTAATGCCTCACCGCCAGAACAAGCGTCCAACATACCGATTCAAAAAACACCTTGAGGCGCTGTACCGCAGTCGTGAGGCGGAATCAAAATTAGAGGCAAGTACCTGTCAGGGGTATATGCGCTGTGTGGTTAATTTCTATCGTCACATGATTGCAAAAGGTCATCCGTTTGATAACCCGCCATTCGAGCACGAGGTCATGGTCGTTAACGTCCAGGGCGGATATTCATCAATGAGCGCCACTCGGAGCATCAATGTTCAGACGACCGACTTGAGAATAAAAGCAGCAAATAGAGGTAGAAGGGACGGGATTCCCCCTAAATTAGTCTCCTTATCTAAGTTTGAGTGGGATGAGCTTGATTTTGTGCTTCGCAAAGACCGCAGAATTATCAGGAATATAAATGGCAGGGAAGTCGTCGGCTCTCTCGCAATTGAGTTCAGTTTTATTTTTCTCATTATGCGCTACAGCGGCCTAAGGCGAGGGGAGATCATTACATTTAGGGCTTCGTCGGTTTTCAGGCCCACGGCCGACCAAATCAAGAAAGGGTATGTCACGCTTCGCATAGGACCGTCTTGTGGCGTTCAAACAAAGAATGGAACAGAAAGAGAAATCGAAATGCCTGCATACTTAATGTTAAAGCTATACGAGTACACAATGGGCAAGCGGTATATTCGACGCAGAAATATGTTTGAGAAAGAAAACAGTGGTGTCGATGCTCCTTTTTGCCTTAATAATAAAGGCAACCAATTTTCCTCCGGCACCTTAAATGCCAGGTGGGGTGAAGTAAGAAAAATGATGACCAAGAGGATTGGTCGTCATTTTGAACATAAGCCCCACAATCTAAGGGCTACTTATGGCGTATTTAGGCTGTACTCTTTGATTGATGCCGGAGTGCCTCAAAGTGATGCGTTGACGCTTATCCAGAGAAAAATGGGTCATTCCGACATTTCGTCAACGCTTCATTATCTTAAGCAAGTGCAGGAAGAGGCTTCTGGTGACGAGAAGGCAGAGCATGTTTATGAGTACCTTTTTGATCGTGAAGAGTTTGAGTTTTAACTATGGCCTTCCAGAAGAAAAAGAATAGAAAAAGCTTGCCTTCGGCCAGCGGAATGGCTGATTTAAAGTCGAATATAACGCCTATTTCCATGGATGCAATGGTGCTTTCTTTTGGTGGAAGACCGGCTTATTTTAAGCGCCTAAACTATTTTGGTTGCCCAGCACCCCTGACCGGAAAAAAAGGTAAGATGCCAGAAAGTAAAGTCGATATGAATAGGCGAGAATTTGTAGCGGATATGTATGGTCTATTTAGCGGCTTTCATCTTGATTCTCAAACTGGATACACTGATTTTCGTCAATTAACTTATTATATCAATGCACTGGATAATCATGGAAGAAGAATTGATTTTAGTGAAGACAATATCCTGTGGTACATGGAGCATAAAAGGTCTCAGTATCTTAAGGGCGATATTGCGAAGGGTTCATTAGGTGTTGCCAGGAAGTTTCTTTCAGTATTGCTGGTGGCGATGGGGGATGTTGCTCTAGCAAGAAAGTTACCCTCTATTAAAAAGGTAAGTGAATCCGCAGTCCCACATAAAACGTTATCAGATGATGATCTGGTTGCGACTGGCAAGAAGCTAATGATTTCCTATATGGCTTACAGTCGAATCGTTTTAAGTGGTAAAGCGCCGAGCATTTGTCCATTGTTTGATGCAGTAGAGCTCAGTAGTAAAGGGTTTACTGAAGATGAAATTTCTGCTTTTGAGTTTACTGCGAAGATGCGTGTATTCAATGGTGACTGGCGTAATCTGGTGACACGCCTTGCCTTTATGATTGTCTCGTTGTGGACAGGGGCCAACCTGACTCCTCTAGGCAAGTTAACGCGAGGTGATGCGATTTTTAAGAAGGGTGATGGTGACAACTATGAGTTTGATTCTGTAAAAGCAAGGGCGTTGTATGCAGAGCAAAAGCTTGGCTTTGGTTTTGTTAAGCGCACAAAGCTTTTTATTGAGAATTGGCTCCTTGTGTCAGATACATTTACCTCTGATAAAGACGCACCTCTTTTCCCGTTTTTTGGTAACCATGGAGAGCTGAACCCTGGCAGTTGCATATATCTTAATCCGCACAGAGCTATCAATAACGCCATTGTGCCTTATGGCTACCCCCGTATTAATACTAGCGTGCTTAGAAAAACTCGCAGCAGTATTCTTTTGAGGGCGTTTGGAGATATTTTTGTTGTCGCGGACGCAAATAGAAGCAGTCCAGAAACGGCAGCCAAATCCTATTTGTATGGAGTTGAGGCGACGCATCAAATACAGCTCGCGGGAGCATTTATAGCTCAGGAAAGCATAGCGTTTGGGGTTTCTAAGAAGCTGGCCATAGAGAATGCAACCTATAAATTCAAGGACCCTTTGACTGAAGCTGAATGGCTAGCCAAGAAAAAAAAGATACCCAACAAGACGCCAACTGGAATGCGCTGTCAAGATCCCTTTGGTGAGCGCGCAAAGCAATCATTGATTCCTGTAAGAGACTTGCACAGCAGTGACACCGGAGCTTGTGTTGATTTTCTAGGCTGCTTTGGGTGCGAGCATCACGGGTTGATTGCAGAAAAAGATGATATCTGGCTGATGATGTCATTTAGGGATTCGATAATTGACACAATGAGCAGACCTTCATTGAACAGTTTGCCTTCAACGAAGCTTGAAAAGACGCTGAATACTGTTGGCGAAATAATGAAAAGGTTTGAGCAGAAGGCACCTGCTGAATATCGAGCAGCACTTGAATTGAACAAAGAGAGCTCGCATCCACTTTATAACGACGAGTCGGCACTCGAAGACTTATTGGAGGTCTACGCTTTATAATGGACAATACTCACAATAACTCATTGCAATCTCAGTATTCCGAAAGCGATCTCGGTGATGTCGTTACTACGGATGGTAACGGCTTGCCACTTTCGTATGTCTACAGTGATGAGTGGGACTTCTCCATGGAGAGGACTGTGGCGTTTAACAGGCCGTGTAAAGTCACCTTTGCCGGTATACCAGAAGATCGACGAAGAGCCATACAGGATGCGTTAAAGAGCATCTATAAAGAGAACCAAACATACTCTGTGGGCTATTTAGTGGCAATTAGGGTTGGATTGGCTAGAATAGCTGATTGCCTAGAATCTCATGATTGGAAGTTGATTGATCAAGAGGCTTCGTACCGTAAATTTAAAGCTGCGCTAAAAAATGAAGCGCTAGGGCGAGGTTCTGTAGAAAACGTAGTGGCAACAGTTAACGCCCTCCATGATATTGGGCTTATATCTCGCCTTATACACAATGGAAAGTCTTTTATTAAAAAGCACTGTTGCCCGAGTAAAGTGAACAGCAAGCAATCTGTAGCAATCCCGGAAAATATGGCTAAGAAAATGTATAAAGATGCATTTGAGGTTGTGGAGCGCTACCATCCTTGGCGACATGAAATCAGCCAAGGATATGGGCTGTACTTTAACGAGTTGCGTGCATATAAGGACGAAAAGGGTTACTCATATAATTTCAAGCGTAATGTAGGAGGTAAAGTTAAGCATGGCGTGCCATTTGATGACTTTTACCTTGACGGCCGCACTACATGCGGCTCACAAATTCAAACAGCCTGCCTTCTTGTTTTGCTTGGTTTTAGTGGCGTGAGAATTTCGGAAGCGCTAAGCTTTAATAAATCTAGTTATAAAGAGCATTCTTATGGAGATATAATAGTTCCGACATTAACAGGGGCAATTACTAAAACCCAAGAAGGCGGAGTGCCAAAAAAAGAAACCTGGGTGACGCATCCGATTGCCAAGAAAGCTCTTGAATTAGCTTATGATTTAAGTCAGTTTGCTCGCGACCATTATAATGATAAATATAAGGATAAGCCTTATATGTTAGGAGCGTTGAACTCCTCGTTTCTTGTTCTTAATATTGCCCATCAGACTGAACGGATTATAATCTCTAATTTCGGAAGGGATTTGAGTGGCTTCTTGAAAGCTCATAATATTTTTGCTTCTGAAGGAGACGTTGTTGAGTTTGACCTATTAAACCCAGAGCGGGAAGGCGAACTAAAGTCGGGTGGATTTTTGCCAAAGCTTTCACCCCATGATTTTCGTAGAACGTTTGCAGTCTTTTTAGTAAGAAACAAGCTTGGCAATATGATGACTCTTAAGCATCAATACAAGCATCTTAATGTTATCATGACAAAATGGTACGCAAACAATTATGAGCTCGTCAAAGCGCTTGATTTAAGCGTCGATAGCGAACTAAAGGGTCTAGTGAATGAAGCTAATATAGGTGTCACGGTAGATTCTTTATTTGAAATCTACAACAGCGAGACCTTGTCAGGTGGCAAGGGTGAGCGAATTGCGGAGGAGCGTAGCAAGGGTGATTATGCCGGCTCTATATATATTAGCCGGGACGAGATTGATCGCCAGGTCAGAAATGGTGCTGTCAATGTGGTTGAGCATCCAACGGGATACTGCTTTAAGCCCGACTGTAGCCGAATATGCTCTTCTGATCGGTCTTCGAAGACATGCCAATATGAAGCCATTACGCCAGACAAGGCCAGGTCGCGCATTCCCTCTAGGGATCGATTAATAGAACGGTTTAAGGCTCTGAATGATGGGCGTTTTTACATGGCAAACATACTAACTGACATGGCCCTAAAAATTGAAGCCATTGAACAAAATCTAGCTGCGCATAATATTGAGTTCACCCCTTTTAAGGCTTATATAATTGCGAACTCAATTGCGTATAAGGAACTACAGTGAATAGCCAGAAAGAATTTACATTACAGCGGCTAAAGGATGCATTCGAGCGACTGAGGGCAGGAAAGCCGGAGCGCACCAAGGCCGATGGGAAAGTGTCGATTAAGCGAGTCAATGATGAGGCTGGATTGAGCCAAGGGGCAATATACTATTATAAGGCCTTTGTTGAGGAACTCAGGGCTGAAATTCGCATTATTGAAGCCGAGAGGGAAAGACGTCAGGTTGTAGATGACATGGGGCTTAATCTTTCAACTGAGGCAAAGCTACGGCTTGAAAGGGATCGGGAAAAAAGACTAAAGATTGAGTATCGTGACCAGGTAAAAAACCTCAAGCAATTGTCGGATAAAATTATTGCCGAAAACGTGTCTCTGGCGTTCCGTTGCAGGGAGTTGCAGGATGAGCTTTGCAGGGCATCGGCAATGAAAGTCACTCCCATTGGCCGATAATGTGTGAAAATTGGCATCTGTTAATCATCCTTTCACGCCTATAGTGTGGGATTTTTGATAAAAGTGAGAAATTAACGTAAGTGCTTGGTATGAATCGATATTGGTTATTTTTTAACAGGTGCATGTGTAGCAGTGGCCCGTGAGCCGTATTCAGCGCTGTTTACTGATCGAGATACCAGTGAGACATTTGCCATTGCCAACGTGCATATTCTATATGGCGATAGTGTTCGTGACCGGCTGCCTGAGATTGAGGGGTTGGCTGATTACTGGCAGTGGTTAGGTGAAGAAGCCTATCCTGGTGTGCCTCGCATACTGGCAGGGGACTTCAACCTCGACAGCGAGCACCTTGGCTTTGACACGCTTGAACTTTTGGGTGTTGAAGCGGCATACGAGGATGGCAGAGGCACAACGATCAGCACGACAGAGGACAGGTATCCGAATCACTACGATCACATATTCCTGCAGGAAGGCACGTCTTTGTCAGTAACTGACCAGGGTATTCTGAGATTTCCTGAGCGCTGGGGGATCAATCATAAAGTTGCCCGCGATGTTATTTCTGATCATGTGCCTGTATGGATTGCTTTGAACGGTGCTTCTTTGCGCTTACCCGATGATGCGACAGTCGTGGCATCTTCCAAGACAAATACCTGCATTGATATCAATTCAGCGCCAGCGGATGAATTAAACGATCTGCCCCATGTCGGCGAGAGCAGGGCAGCAGAGATTGTTGATGGTCGGCCCTGGTCGTCACTTGATACGCTTGTTGCCGTCAGTGGCTTGAGCGATGGCCGCGTAGAGGACATTTCTTCTTCAGGGTTGGCCTGCGATCTCTAAAGGATATATGGAAAGGATAAAAGGACAAAAGGGAAGAAGGAGGCTCAAAAATATCTATTTCAGACAGTTGTTTAGCGATCAAAGCTGTCCACTCCGTACATAGAAACCCGTTCGAGTCGTACATAGAAACCCGTTCGAGTCGTACATAGAAACCTGTCCGCTCCGTACATAGAAAGCGGTGTCTGGTCTTACTGCCCAGGGTAATCCGTACAGAGCGTACATAGAAAACCTGTTCACTGCGTACATAGAAACGTGTACAGACCGTACATACAAAACCCTGAAATACCTCAAACCCGTCCAGAGCGTACATAGAACGGCAGCTTTTTTTCACTGGGTTATCCCCAAAATCTGTGGATAACTCAGAAGATTTACAGATCGTACATAGAAACGTGTACAGATCGTACATAGAACCCGATGGTTTGCTCTGGAGGCTCCAATCAGAAAGAGGCTATGTCCACGCGAGAGGCTTCACGCTGCAGAATGTGTACAGATCGTACATAGAATATACAGGTGTTCTCACGTTAGAAACCTGTACAGAGGGTACATAGAAGCAGGGTGCGACAAAAAAAGTGCAGAATGTGTACAGAGCGTACATAGAAGGAGCGGCTTCGCTTCGCTACACTCAGTTCCATAAAGCCGTACTCACCGAATCAGAGAAAGGACATGGCACAGCATCCTCGCACGGACTGGGAGAAGGTCACTAGCGACCTGCGCAGATCAAAAACAAGCAAAGCCGATCAATCGGACGCACCGCCGACGAACCTGTCACTCGATCTTGATTCGATCATGCCGGAAAGTGGGCAGGCTGAAGACGTTGCCAATGTACCGGCACTCAAGCTGGCCGAGCCGGATGTTCTGCCTGACGCAGCACTGACGCCTGAAGGGCAGCCCCTTCGTGATTTTCAGTCGACGTTGACAAACACGCCGGAAGAACGTGCCAATGCGTCCAACCTGATGCAGTTTTGGGAGCGCATACCCCGTTACAATTGCAGCGATATCCAAGGGATCAATAACAGCCCTGACGCGAAGGAAATGGGGATCGTCAACTATTCGTTTGAAGACAGCGGCGAGCATTACACCCTTGAGATGACACCGGCACAAATTCGGACAGAAGCCAACGGCGTTCAGCAGACCATCTTTTGCTACCCCGATAATACCGATGAGCTTGTGGAGCTGGCGCTGGTCAAGCTGGCAATGAATAACGGCGATATCCTTCAACCGGCGGACATATCCCATAAACCGGCGGACATATCCCATAAACCGGCAAAGGGCCATGCCGCACTGCCGAGTTACGGGGTGCATTTCACGATTAACCAGCTGATGCAACAGCTCAAGCATTGGGGGAGGGGGCGTAGCTACCCAGCCCTGATGCGTTCTTTGGAAGTATTGAACAAGTGCAATCTGTCTGTTCGCTCGACCTCGAAAGGGGGAATCAATGCGCGAGGGGCGATTCTGCCTGAGCTTGTGTCATTTGAGCAGAATGGGTTTGATGCTCATGATCGAAACGGTTTCTGGACGGCAAGGTTTCACCCCATTATCAGCCTGGGTATTCATGCGGGCCTGTATCAGCAGTACAACGTGTTTCGTGTCGCACGGGTCAAAACGCATGTCGGTCATGCCATTATCAAGTTGTTGTTGCTCAACGGCCGTAATATCTCTGAGCAGACACCTTACTCGCTCAAACTGTCGTCCTTACAGGAGACGACAGGGCTTCTGAATTACAAGAGCCCGTATCATGCGCGCCGCAAGTTTCGTGAGCATATAAAAAGGATCGAAGCAGAAGGGCTGCTTTCGCACGTTGAGTTTGTCGAGAAGAAGCGAGGCAAGCGCGTCATTGATGTGGAAGCGCGTATGTTTGCTTCAGCGTCTCTAGTCCGAGAGATGAAGGCGTCACACAAGCGCTCGAATATCATCGGTGAGCGTCGTTACGTTCGAGCCGCCATCCAGAAAACGAAGGTCTAAGGAGTAGCCGCGATGCAAGATGAGGAAATGAAAACCATTTTAGCTGCGAACCTAAATATCTCGGATGGCAATACCACAATTCACTGATACGAAGTTGTAGGAAAAGCCGCCATGCAAATTGTGAAGATGCTCAGCGCTACGTTATTTGCCGCCGTGACTCTGATATCGCCATGGGCTATCTCGCAGGAGAACGCTGATGCGATTAGTGTTCTCACAATAAATAGCTTGCGCATACAAGGGCAGCCCGTTGTTTTACAAGAGGAAGCTGGCGACTGTTTATTTTTCGGAGATCTTGCGCATACAGGTAACGTGCATATACAGATCAAAGTGTGCAAGAAAGCAGACGGTTCACTGCTAGCTGCATATTACCCAGCGATAGCGGACGTAGATTTGCTTCCGGTACTTGAAGGTATTCGTTTATACCTACGGGAAGACTCCCCATAACTAATGCCGTTTACACAAAACACGCGAAAGTTAATGGAAAAGTACACTAATGACCGACACGATGTATAAAAAGCCAAAATGCTCGCAGTGGCTCAGCAATATAGCTGGTGTTGATTACCCATACCTTTGCTTCGGCGGTCGCAAGCATTCATGGCAGCAGAGTGACGGCCAACTTGAAAAGTGCTATTGCGGTGCCAAACGTAAACGGAACAATTGAGGAAAAGGGGATACCATGAGCGCTAATGAGCAGGGCGTGGAAATAGAGAATTTAGCATTTCCCGCTTTAGAGTATTTCTTGCATTCATATATTGCTGTTTACGATATAAAAGAAGGTTTGGAGCTAGATCAAAATGAATATGTTCAATCATGCCCAGAAGCCTTTTTTCTTTGCTGCGGCGCGATTGTTCGTGCCGAACATAAAGAAGATCCATCACCAGTAGTAGATCAAAAGGGCTATATCGAAGATATAAGAGATCAATATATGTATTTTGGTATATCCAGCGATTACCAAAACTACACACCCGAGGAAATAATAGAATTATGTCGCTCGCGTGGATTCTTCCCGCCAACCTATCTTTTTAGGCATGGTGAATTAATTCCAAACGAACTGTTATAGGAAAAGCCCCTGGCCCAGGGGGCTTTCGCTAGCGGCTCAATCGGGGCGCTGCCGAAAGCAACCACCAACAATGGAAAACACAACATGACGAAATGACTAAAGATCACCGTTGACTCACTAAAAGAGACACCAAGCGCCCTCGATAGGGCGCTTGAAGTGCTTAATCCACGTCCGTCTGCGCTTGAAACTCCCGTGCAATCTCCAGGTCAAGCAAGTCATTTTCGACCGACATGGTTTCCGGTTCACCCCAGTCAGCCAGCGCCAGCACCTCGTCCTTGGTGAGCCCAAGACGCTTTTGAAGCCTTGCCGCATAGCGGTCAGGACTGATGGGGTGACTGGCATCAAACGGGGCCATAATGGTCGCCCTGGCATAGCAATCGTCACTTCCCTCTAGCCCCTCCAGCGCAATATCGTTGGCTTGTGCCAGTAGGGGCGTAATGCCATCACCGGCGGCAACGATAGGGCGCTCACTTTTGATCCAGGCCCAGCTCCGGTACTCATCGTCGCCGTCACGCACATAGCCAATCACGATGACCTGCCAGTGCATCGGCGTGTTGATCGCAATCGTGTAGGTCGATTTGATCTTTTCTGGTGTCGATGGGGTGAGCAGATTAAAGCCCTGGTGATGATCGGGTATCGGTTCACCCGCCTCGGCCCTGGCATGATCGACATAGCGCCAGCTATAGAGCAAGCGCGTCATCTGGCGCATTTTGTTGCGCTTCCGTGCAGAGAGCGCCTTTTTGTCCCGTTTGGAAGGCCGTGTGTTCGGTTTTCTTTTCGCTTTGGGCATGGTTAAGCCTTCGTTTCTGTGTTGTGTTGCTGCTGGCGCTGTTTGCCCCGCCAGCGCCGGTAGTGGCCCCGCGCTTTCTGGCAAGCCGCTTCGATGGTCGGGAAGTCTTCGCTGGCATCGCCGATGAAAGCTGTCGTCTCGAAATAGTAGCCCCAGGGCGACGCGACAACGCGATAGCCTGGGGGAAGGGCGTGTTTCGGGTTGCTGGGGTCGAGCGATACGGCCTTGGCCATGTCCATGTCCATGGTGCTGGCTCCTGGTCGGTGGATTCACAAATATCGTCTCACGACTTTTCAATCGACCAAGCCCCAACGGGGAATGTTATTGGTCGCGCCAGCAACGCCAGAGGATTGTCATGTCATCCCCGTACCCCAGCTCGTCGGGATAGACAGGGTAGCGTGAAATCCAATCGAACAGCAGGCGACAATCGCTGGCGGTGTCGTCGTCCAGTCCCCAAAGGTCGGTCAGTCCAAAACCGCCGTTGTCGTCAGGATTGTGCCAAGCCAGTAGGAAGCTGGCGCAGATGCGTCCCTGTCCTGTATCCGTTTGCGCGATGGCGATGACGCGCTCCAGAGCATGTCGTGTGGGTCTGTCGAGCTGGATATAGTGAATTGTCAAGGTTGATCGTCCTGTCGTCGCAAGTATTGCCACACTGCACGGCAGGCCAGTGCATCTGCGGCAGCGCGATGTTTCGACCCAGGCCAGTGAAAGCCCACATAGTTGGCGGCGGAGTCGAGCTTGTGCCAGCGATAGTCGTTCCAGTCGCCGATATGTTCTGCAAAATCGAGCATACAGCACGATACCTGGTCTGCGGCAGTCGCCACCTCGGGTAGAAAACCCAGATCAAAATCGGCGTTATAGATCACCAGTCGAGCCCCCGTCACCAGTGCGAGCAATTCTGGTAGCACGTCTTCACGGGTGGGGGCCATCGCTACGTCGTCAGGCGAAATACCGTGTATGCGCTGGGCGTCCGGCCATGCGGTCGATTCGGCAGGTCGAAGTAGGGTGTCGAGCACGATATTACCCGCGTCGTCGACCACGGCAATTTCCACCAGCTCGTCTGTCGCGGGGTGCAATCCGGTTGTCTCGGTGTCCAGATAGAAGGTATTCATGAAAAGCGTCTTTCCAAAACAAGTGAAGCCACCGATCAAGGTGGCTTCTTGACTATTGTAGCGCTTCAATAACGGTATTGCTTAAAGCAGCCCCGAAATGGCATCTGTAAGCCCCTGTTCCAGCTCCGGCAGGGCTTCCTCGAAATCAAGGTTCATCTTGTTGGCGACACTGGCAATGCGGGTGTCGTAGCGTTGCCATTCGGTTGCCGATGTTGATTGAACGCTGCGAGTACCCGAACTGCCTTGGCTCAAGTTCGCCTGATTCTGTTCGGTGACGGTGATGCCGTCGTCGACACGCGCGCTCACGCGAACGTCCGTGATCATCGAAAATTTAACGTCCTTCACCATGGCGTCTGCCGCCGCACCGATCAACGCGCCAGCGATGGCCGTCCCCACGCGCCCAGAGCCACCGCCAACATAAGTGCCGCCCAGTGCTGCGCCAGTCAAGGCCGCCCCATAGCCTGCACCGACCGCCTGAGACGCATCGCGCAGATCGGTTTCCCCGATTTGCAAGACATTAGCCTGGATTAAGAACTGGGCATCGTCCAGATCGCGGGTGACTTCGTAGCCTTTGGCCTCGATGGCAGAAATGACACTGGTTTCGATGTCGATTTCCTGGTGGTCAGAAGTGTTGCGAAGCTGGACATAGACCACTTGCTCGTCGAGCGGAACAGGATCGAGGAAGATGGTGTCCGACATTTTGGTGCTAACGGCCAGCTCGCGCTTGTTAATCGCCGTATGCGTCGCTGCGCACCCGCTTAACAACATGACACCGGCCATGGCACCGGCAATGAGTAGGTTTTTCTTCAGAAGCATGGGGTTTTCCTTCTAGGATCGTGATGGTATTGCCAGCCCGACGGGGCTGGCGCTTTTTCAGGTTCAGGCGTTCAGGGCGGCCTTGATCGTGGAGGAAGGGCGCAGCGCAATCGTCTTTTTGGCGGGGATATTGATCACGTCGCCCGTCCCAGGGTTTCGGCCTTTTCGGGCTGCCGATTGGCGTAGCACCAGTTTGCCCAGGCTACCCAGGGAATACTTTTCCTGTTCCTCGATGTTGGCTTCCACACTGTCGCCGAGGGCCGTCAGCACCGCCTCAACCGTGGTTTGGGATTGGCCGCTGCGTTCGGCAATGTCGCGGATAACGTCGCTTTTCTTTTCCATGATGTGTCTCGCTTTTCTATGTGATGGGATTGGGTGACGGGCGTGCTACGGCTGCTGCAACGCTCGCACCAGGGCTTCGTCCGGCATATCGCCGTCGAGGGCAACCACCGCATCGGGACGGCGGCCTTCTGAACGCGGATCAGGCTCGCTGGATGCGTTTTGCGATGGTGCCGCCGCGTCAAAACGGGGCGTACCGTCGACGCGCTCCATGAGCTGCCGGTATTGCGCTCGCAATGTGTCGCCTGCATGGCCGTTCTGGTCAGTAAAGGCGGTCAGTGCGCGATTGACGTCGGGGAAGGGCAGCTTGATCAAGCTGTACACGCGATAGCCCTCACGGCCCGACTGGATGACCCGCTCGACATCTTCTGCGCCCGCGACGTTCACGCTATCGACGAACGTGTTAACGATGCTTTGGAAGCTGGCATCGCCGTCACCGGCCAGTGTGCTTTCCGCCGACAAGGTTTGATTGATCTCTTGGGCCACGCGACGGCGAGCGTCGATATTGGCTTTTTGGAGCGCCAGCGACAGTGATGTGCTGGTGCCGATACCCGCGCCATAAAGCCCTGTAGCGTCCGGTGACGGCGTTTTGATGACCCAGGCGGGGATAGAGTCGATCACACCGCTTTAACGCGTCTCACGCTCGCTGATGCGTGTCTCGGCGCGTTCGTGCAGGGCAGCTTCGCGCTCAAGCGCCACGTCCGTCGGTGTCTGGCTGGCGCACCCCGCCAACAGCAGCAGGGCGCTGGCGGCTCCGACAAGCGGTATCCAGCAGGGCCGTATAGGGTGTGTTGGCATTCCCGATTTCCTTTTTTGGTAGTGAGTCTCGATATCTATCTTCTTCGCCGGATCAAAACGGCCAAACGCGTGCGAAAAGCTCAGAAAAACCGCCCGTACCGCGCAATTCCTATATCCCGCTTGCTGTGGTCGCGGCGAACATCCCCGCGTCCGATCCAGTTGTTTCGTACTGGCATCAGGTCGTCGACGCGAACATGCTCAAATGCTGCCGACACGTCGGTAATCCGTGGGTGTTGCGCTGGCACCGTAAACGTGAACACGG
>NZ_JBQTDC010000046.1:0-27027 GCF_052353045.1 Halomonas sp. AOP7-B1-5
CGGCGTGCCAGGGCAGGTGTTCAGGCAAGCGCGACAGCTGCGCAGGGGAGCTGACCACGACCGGATGCAGGCCTGCTGCATCGGCTTCCTGCAAACGGGCCATCAGCGCTTCGGGATACCGGCTTTTACCACCGCAAAAAGGTGCGCCTGTGCACAAGGGATGCAGTATGCCGGTGAGCAGCCCGTAAATATGCTGGTGGCTGACCTGGGAAATAACCCCGCTGTCTGCCAGTGGCCAAAGCCTGGCGTGGGCTGATAACTCTGCCTCCAACTGATCAAATCGCTTGGCTAACTGAACGGGGTTGCCGGTGGAGCCTGAGGTGGATAGCACAACGGCGGTAGCGCTCGGATCAAGAGGCGCAACGCGTGGGCGTGTTTCAGCGCTCTGCGGGAGTTGCGGCTTGGGCGCATCGGGCAGGATGCCATCGACTTCGCTTGCCAGCCGGGAGAGCGTTTCGGGGCGATCATCGGCGGGCAGTACGGCGACCCGGCCGCTTTCCCACAAGGCGATCAGGGCGGCGCAGAACGCTACCGGTTGCTGTTGGCATAGCAGCCAGCGGCCGGTGGGTTTGTCCGCCAGCCAGTGGTGCCATGCATCAATATGCGACGCAAGGGAGGCGCCACACACCCAGTGGCTGGGCAGCGACTCATGGCGGGCAAAAGCCGCACGCCAGGGTAACTGAGTAAGCGAGATAAAGGTCACGACAGGCGACTCCGCATCCGGTGACGTAACAGCCATTCACCGGCAAACATGATGGCGATCAGGCCATAGCTGATGGCGCCATTGTATAACGTCCAGGTAGCAAGGCTTGCATACAGTGCTGTCCAGCACGCAATGCCGCCGTTGAGCACAAAAAAGCCGCACCATGCCCAGGTAACATGCCGGGTATAACGTATCCCCGCAGCGGGCAGCTCGGGCTCACGCAGACGCGCCAAGCGCTCGATGATCGGCATGCCACGCCACAGGCTGGAGAGAAAGATAGCCAGCATGATCGCGTTCACGGCAATGGGGTAGCCCCGCATGCCGAGTTCCGCGTGCCCCAACCCGCCCAGGGCGACCAGCAGGACCGCCGCAGCGGCTGCCAGGTAGCGCGCTTGAGGCATTCTCCAGGCGAGTAGTGCCGCACCGATGACCAGTAACGGCCAGCTGCCGATATCATCGTGCAAAAGCAGTACCAGTAGCGGCCATATCAGCGCGAGCGCCATGCTTGCGTATCTGGACATTGTTACCGCTGCATCAATTGTTCGACGGCAGTGACAACATCGTTGATCGTGCGCACCGATTTGAAATCCTCGGGCTTGATACGTCGTCCGGTAAACTGCTTGAGCTCGACGACGAGGTCCACCGCGTCGATGCTGTCGATATCCAGATCCTCATAGAGGCGGGCGTCGGGCTCAATGTCGCTGGCATTGATCTCGAACAGCTCCACCAGTGTCTTGCGAATGTGAGCAAGTATCTCTGCGCGCTGATGGTCAGCGGTTTCAGTTGACACGGCGAGCCTCCACGAGCGCTTGCAGCGCAGCCAGACTTTCGAAGTGGCGTCGCGTCTCGTCGGCTTCGGAATCAAGCTTGATGCCATACTGCTTTTGCAGGGCCAGCCCAAGCTCGAGCGCGTCAATTGAGTCAAGCCCGAGTCCTTCGCCAAACAGGGGGGCGCTTGGGTCAATATCGGCTGGCGTAATATCCTCGAGCTCAAGCGTATCGATGATGAGACGCTTGAGCTCGAGTTCAAGTGCCTGATTGCAGGTTTCGGTCATGATGGAAGTGTTCCAATTCTGTGTTGAAGTGGTCGCTCAGCCATTGTGTTAGTTGCCTGGCGAGCTGGCCGGTTGGCTGTTGGCTAGCTGAGTTGACATCCAGGTCTTCAAGCACGTTAAGTTCCATTAAAACCTTGGTAGCCGGGATGTGATACCAGGGTTCATGCTTGGTAAGGGTGGTCGGCGTACAGCGTATCAGGACAGGGGTAATCGCTGTGCCGGTGCGCAGGGCGATATTTGCGCCCCCGCGACGAAACTTGATCGGGCGTTTGGGGCTAGTGCGGGTGCCTTCAGGAAACAAGACCAGTGAATCACCTCTTTGTAGGCTCTGGCGGGCAGCCTCTAGCACTGACTCGGGGTCATCGTTGGTGATATAGCCTGCGGCACGAATAGGGCCGCGAGTAACCGGATTGCGGGCCAGTCGGCCCTTCACGATACAGTTGGCGTGGGTCGTGTAGGCGATCACGAAAATCACATCAATCAATGACGGGTGATTGGCAATCACCAGCAAACCAGGGCGCTTGAGGCGCTCGGGATTGCTGAAGCGGTAATCAAGCACGCCGAGGCCTTTCATCAAATTGATGAATCCGCGAAAGCAGGCTTGGATAAGGCGTCGCGCCAGTTGGTGGCGCCGTTCAGTATCGCGCACACAGAGATTCAACAGAGGCGCAATCACCAGGCCAATGAAAAGCCCACCGACCCCGAAAGCTGTAAAGGAAACAGCGGTGCCCACGCCGCGGTACAATCGATTGATGCTCATTCCTGCTCCAGGTGCCAGCGCTGTCGGCCGTCCAGGAAAGCGGTCTCTCCGTTTAGCCAGTTCAGCACGTTGATCGGCGTTGGGGAAGTGCCTTGGCCTGGTTTCGATACCGTAATGGCGCGTCCCTGGTTCAGGGTAAAGCGCATGCCAACCACGCATGCCGTACCCGGGTGCTCCGTAACGCCTTGATAAGCAGCAGGGAGCGAGCTTTCGGAGAACACGGCAACGACGCTAGGGTAGCCCGCCATCAAATACCCGTGGGACTCGTAAATAAGCGCATCAAATTCATCACCACAGGCACCTAACGCTTGCAAAGGGCGATGATGCGACCGTGCAATGGAGTGAACGCCCAGAATGGCGTTATGCACTGACATCGAGAAGCGGGTAGGAGAAATCGGCTCGCCACGTTGCAGGCTTTCCAGCATGGCGAGCGTATGCATCGTATCGCCATGCCGCGAGGCATGCACTAAAGGGGCATCAGCCTGGGGGTCGAGTTCTCGCAGGATATCGCAGGTGGCGCGCCCGGCATCATCGAGTCGCCGCCGCAGCATGGCGGGCAGTTCGCCACCCGGCTGAGCAGAGATAAGACGACTTGGCTTAACGGTTGCCGCAGCCTCTTTAGGCAGCCAGCCCCGCCAGTCTTCGATAAATAATGATAAAGACACTGCTCTGATAGCCCGCTCAAAAGGGCGGCTACTTTAACTTAATCAGGCAGGCTGGAAAAGAGAGGGTTACATAAATGGTATGTGCCATTGAGGTGGCGTCAACAGCAATACGAAGCGATCAATATGAGCCCAGCTAAAGAATGGTTTGCTGGAAATATCAAGATGCTGATATTGCAGTACTATCCATGGTCAGAACAGCAAAGTTCCCAAGGCCACTACGCTAGTGATCGATTTTGTAATACTCGATATTCGCCTAAACGTGAATTGAAGCCAGGATTCAAACAACAAAAAAACGGCCACCTGCTCAAATAGCTAAGTGGCCGTTTTTAATAGTGTTCTTGGTCGGAATAGCAGGATTCGAACCTACGACCTCTGCCTCCCGAAGGCAGCGCTCTACCAAGCTGAGCTATATTCCGAACGTTGCTGGGCAGTGCTCAACAACGGGGCGAATCTTACACAGTTAGGGGCTTTTTATCAAGCCCCGACACCGCTGTAATGCGAATTTTATGCTTGCCGGTCAACGGCCAGGCGGGCGAGCTGAGCCATGCTGTCACGGTAAGGGCTGGGCGGAAGGAACTCTAATTGCGCCAGCGCTTTATCGGCCATCTCGTCGGCGCGCTTACGCGTGTACTCAAGCGCGCCTGTGGCGTGAATAATGGCCAGCACTTCATCCAGCTGCTCCAGGCCGCCTTTACGGATCACCTGGCGAATCAGCTTGGCCTGTTCTGGCGTGCCCTGCTCCATGGCGTGAATCAGCGGCAGGGTGGGCTTGCCTTCGGCCAGGTCATCGCCGACGTTTTTACCCATGGCGTCTGCATCGCCCTGATAGTCCAGCAGGTCATCAATCAACTGGAAGGCAAGGCCGAGGTAACGGCCGTAAAGCTTGAGCGCCTGCTCTTGTTCAGGCGTGGCGTCGGCAAGCACGGCGCCGCTGTGGGTGGCGGCTTCGAACAGCATGGCGGTTTTACCTTGAATGGTTTCAAAGTAATCCGCTTCAGAAATACTCGGGTTGCCAATATTGGTCAGTTGCAGCACTTCGCCTTCGGCAATGGTGCAGGTGGCGCTGGAGAGAATCGCCATGATCTGCATCGACCCAACATCGACCATCAGCTGAAACGAGCGTGAATAGAGAAAGTCACCGACCAAGACAGACGGCGCGTTACCCCAGGCATCGTTGGCGGTTTTTTTGCCGCGCCGCAGATGCGACTCATCCACCACGTCGTCGTGGAGCAACGTCGAAGTGTGCATAAACTCGATCAGCGTGGCCAGAGTGATGTGCTTGTCACCCTGGTAGCCCAGCGAGCGGGCTGCCAGCAGAACCAGCATTGGCCGCAAGCGTTTGCCGCCGCTTTCAATAATGTACTGGCTAATGGTTTCGACGAGCGGGACTTTCGAGGTGAGCTGCTCAACGATCGTCCGGTTGACGGCTTCAAAGTCATCTGCCACCACGGCGTGCAGCGGTGAGGGCGTTGGGCTGGCAGTCGGGGGTGGGGAGACGTTGGCGGTCATGGGTTCCGTTCATCGCGGCAGGTGGAAAGGACTAAATTGAAGTCATGCTATGGGGCTGCCGGGAAAGCGTCAAGGCGCGTTCAAGGCATGGTGCGTACAGCAGATAATAAACATCAATTGACAACGGCCAGTAGTCTTGTGGTAGAAGGCGATTGTCGTTATAATCCGCGACCCACTCATCATGCTCCCTGTCAGATGGTTGCCAAAAGGGGCGCCACTCGCAGCAGGTTGATAAGAGCACGACTCGAAAGAGCGTAAGTGATGAGCGCTGGTTATGCAGGGCATAGCCGCATTAACGACAAGTCCGGAGAGCGACATGTACGCAATTATCAAGAGCGGTGGCAAACAGTACCGCGTTCAAGAAGGCCAGACCCTCAAGCTTGAGAAAATCGAAGTCGCTACCGGCGAAACGATTGAGTTTGATGAAGTGCTGCTGGTTGCAGATGGCGATGATTTCAACATCGGCGCGCCGCTGATCAGTGGTGCCAAGGTTTCCGCTGAGATCGTTTCTCACGGTCGTGGCGACAAGGTAACCATCATCAAATTCCGTCGTCGTAAGCACAGCATGAAGCGTCAGGGCCACCGTCAGTGGTTCACTGAAGTCAAAATTACTGGAATTTCCGCGTAAGCGGTTCATTCCCTGAAAGGAGAATTTTGCAATGGCACATAAAAAGGCAGCCGGCTCCACGCGTAACGGTCGCGATTCCGAATCCAAACGCCTCGGTGTTAAGCTTTTCGGTGGCCAAGCAGCGAACGCCGGTAGCATCATCGTTCGTCAGCGCGGCACGCGTTTCCACGCGGGTACTGGCGTTGGCTTAGGTCGTGATCACACTTTGTTCGCACTGAACGAAGGCTTTGTGAAGTTTGAGACCAAAGGCCCGAAAAACCGCAAATTCGTTAGCATCGTTTCTGAATAAGCAACTCAGGTTGCGTAGAGCGTAGTTAATGAAAAAAAGCCCCGCTATGGCGGGGCTTTTTTGTCTGTTTAAGTCCTCTTGTTCTACTCACGGAAACAAGGGGGTTGCATATAGGGCGGCGAAAGCGGCCGGGAGAATCTATGCAGTTCGTCGATGAAGCCTCGATTATTGTTGAGGCGGGAAAAGGCGGCAATGGCTGTCTGAGCTTTCGCCGCGAAAAATATGTACCGAAAGGTGGCCCCGATGGTGGTGACGGTGGTCATGGAGGCAGCGTTTACCTGATTGGTGACGACTCGCTCAATACGCTGGTCGACTTCAAGTTTCAGCGTTTCTACAAGGCTGAAAACGGCCAGGGCGGCATGGGCCGTCAGATGAGCGGTAAAGCCGGTGAAGATTTACACGTTAAGGTCCCGGTAGGCACCACCGTTGTGGACGTTGATACGCTGGAAGTCATCGCGGATGTCACCGAAATTGGCCAGGTAGTACTGGTGGCTGAAGGCGGCCGTCGTGGGTTGGGTAACATCCACTTCAAGTCGTCTACCAACCGTGCGCCGCGACGCACCACGCCAGGTACCGAAGGCGACCGACGTAATCTTCGTCTTGAAATGAAAGTCATGGCGGATGTTGGCCTGTTGGGCATGCCCAATGCAGGTAAATCCACCCTGATTCGCTCGGTCTCAGCGGCCAAGCCTAAAGTGGCTAATTACCCGTTTACCACCCTGGTGCCGAACCTGGGGGTGGTGAAGCTGGGGATGCACGAACACTTTGTGATGGCGGACGTACCGGGGCTGATCGAAGGTGCTTCTGAAGGTGCTGGTCTGGGGCTGCGCTTTCTAAAGCACCTGACCCGTACGCGCCTGCTGTTTCATGTCGTGGATGTGGCACCCTTTGATGAGTCTGACCCGGTAGAAGCCGCTCAGGCGATTGTTCATGAGCTTGGCCAGTTCTCTCCGGCGCTTTCCGAGCGCCCGCGCTGGCTGGTGTTGAACAAATTTGATCTGCTGCCGGAAGATGAGCGTGAAGAACGCGCTCAAGCGATCATTGACGCGCTTGGCTGGGAAGGCCCGGTGTTCCGCATCTCGGCGATTAGCAGTGAAGGCACGGACAAGCTGGTTCAGGCCGCGTACCGCTGGCTGACCGAGCAGCGTCGCCTTGAGAACGAAGATGAAGACGCGCTTGCTCGCGAGCAGGAAATGCGTCGCCGTATGGAAGAAGAGTCGGTAGCCCGCATCGAAGAGCGTCTGGGGCGTCGTCGTAAGCGGCCTGATGACGAAGACGACGAAGATTTCGATGACGATGATTACGACGTTGAGGTCGAATACGCGCCCTGATGAAATATGCGGGCGTGCTTGCTCAATGTGCTAGCGCTTAGCGGTCAACGTACTTAATAACGTGCCTGATAAGGTAGAAACGGATGGAGAGTCATGAGCTGGGGGGCGGCCGCCGTGCGCTAAGCCGCGCTCGCCGAGTGGTGGTTAAGATTGGCAGTGCGCTACTGACCAATGACGGGCGTGGCCTGGATGAAGAGGCCATTGGCGGCTGGGTTGACCAGGTGGCCGAGCTGCATCAGCAGGGTATCGAAGTGGTGCTGGTGTCCTCCGGTGCCGTTGCGGCCGGCATGGTGCGCTTAGGCTGGCAGGCACGCCCGAGTGCGGTGCATGAACTGCAGGCTGCCGCGGCCGTGGGTCAAAATGGCCTTACCCAGTGCTATGAACAGCATTTTGCCCGCCACGATATGCTCACGGCGCAGATTCTGCTGACGCATGACGATCTCTCCAACCGCAAGCGCTACCTGAATGCGCTATCGGCCCTGCGTACGCTGGTGGAAATGCGCGTGGTTCCCGTGATCAATGAAAACGACACGGTAGTCACCGATGAAATCCGCTTTGGCGATAATGATACGCTGGGTGCCTTGGTGGCCAACCTGTTGGAAGCCGATGCGTTATTGCTGCTTACCGATCAGGAAGGCTTGTTCGACGCCGACCCGCGCCATAACCCTAATGCCCAGATGATTGCCGAAGGACGTGCCGATGACCCGCGCCTTGCCGCCGTGGCTGGTAGTGGTGGGGCGCTGGGACGTGGCGGCATGAGCACCAAGGTGCGTGCGGCCAAGCTTGCCGCGCGTTCGGGGGCGGTGACGGTGATTGCCAGCGGTCGTCAGCCTGACGTTATTACGCGAATTATGAGCGGCGAGGCGCTAGGCACGTTACTTCACCCTGAGCAGGCGCCTATGGCGGCGCGTAAGCGTTGGCTGGCGGGCCAGCTGCAGGTGCGCGGTACGCTGGTGTTGGATGCCGGGGCGATAAAAGTCCTGCGCGAAAAAGGCTCCAGCCTGCTGCCGGTGGGTGTGCGCGACGTCAAAGGGGTCTTCAAGCGTGGCGATATGGTGGTCTGCGTTGATGAGCAGGGCACGCCCGTTGCCAAGGGCCTAGTCAATTACGGTGTCGAGGAGGCGCGACGGCTGGTCGGACAGCCTAGTCATCAGATCGAAGCGATTCTAGGCTACGTAGAAGCCCATGAGCTTATTCACCGCGATAACCTAGTGGTGATCTAGCGCAAGCGCGCTTTAGCTGAAAATAGGCAATACAAAACGCCGTTTACTGTGATCAGTAAGCGGCGTTTTTATATGGACCGTTATTGCATGCGTGAAGGTAGCGGTACTTGGCGGGGCCAGCTATTGGGCACGATAAACACCCGTTCAACGCGCTGCTGATGGGGCATATACAGCATCACCTGCTGCGGCCCGTAATGCTCAATCAAGCGCTCTACGCCCGGCATTACTGCGGCGATTGGCTCAAAATCCTCCACTTTGGGCGGCGCTAACCAGTGAGGCTTACGCAGCCAGGCCATGCGTATCGGTGTGTCTAGGCTCTCCATTGAGTTCTCCATTGAGCTTTGCATCGAGCAACCCACCAAGCTATTCACTAGCGCGGGCCAGTCACGCAAAAAGCACCATAAGCCACGCCGATGGTTAAGCGTTGCCCCTTGAGGGGCGGGCAATGGCGTATGCCAGGGATAAAACAGCACGCCGGGCATAGCGATGCGGTGGGTAAGAAACTCACCCACATTGAGTGAATAAGGCATCGTGTCGCGGGGAGTTAACCAGTGTGCAAGCGTGGCAAGCGCCAGCGGCGTTGTGGAAAGCGGCAGCTGGTGGCGGCGCAAGTGGGCGCATTTCAACGCCAGGCTATCCAGCCCTCCCGGGCCAATCCAGCGGTCTAGGCTGTTCGCCGGGCCATGGCCTTCAGGCAAGCCGAGATAAAACTTGATGGCGACTTCCAAATGCACCGGCGCCGGATTATCGCGCGTGCGGTAGACCATATCCAGCTCACCCAGCGTGATGCGCTTATGATAAATCCGCACGTTCTTGGCGAGCAGGCGCGTATTGGGGGCGGTGTCTAACAGAAGATGCCACAGCCGTTCATGATAATGGCCCATGCGCGTCGCCTTCTGATGGCTGACCGCCGCAAGCGATGCGGGAGTAAGCGCCGAAAGCCAGGCGGTTAAATGGTGCCCCAAACCTAGTTCGTGAAGCGTCGGGCGTCCGCCATCGGGAATGGGGGGCGGCAGTTCAATAAGGTCAGGTGTGAGCGCAAGCCATGCCAGATCACAGAGTACAGTCGACCCCGACGACGGCAGTTCTGGCGAAGGGTAGCGTTCGCGGCAAACGCCTTCAGCAGGCGGGGCATTCAGCAAGAAGTTCTCCTTTAGGTGGTCGTTCTTAACTGGCGCTGAGCTGCTACGCTTTCCTATACAGCGACATTAGCGTGATAACCGCCACCCGCCAAGGAAAGGAGTGTGCTAAATGGGCAAGACCAAATCGAAAAAGGCCAAAGCGAAAGATAAAAACGCCTCGAAGAGCCAAGCACAGAAGACCGCCCCGCAAGCATTAACGCCGCAAACCGGCGCATCGCTGTTTGAAGATGCGCGCTCGCGTCTTGAAGATGTTTTCAGGGAGCTGGACATTCACCCTGACGCCCAAGCGCGCTTAATGCAACCGAGCCTGTCGCTTCAGGTAAGCGTTCCTGTACGCATGGATGACGGCAGCTTGAAAGCGTTTCCCGCGTGGCGGGTGCAGTACGATACAAGCCTCGGGCCTGCCAAGGGCGGTGTACGCTTTCACCCCGATGTTAACCAGCACGAAGTCACTACGTTAAGTTTTTGGATGGCGATTAAATGCGCGGTGGTGGGGCTGCCTTATGGTGGCGGCAAAGGAGGCGTCCAGGTCGATGCCAAGGTACTTTCGGCGCTTGAGCGCGAGCGTTTAGCGCGAGGTTATATTCGAGCGATTGCCGACATCATGGGGCCTGACCGCGATATCCCCGCGCCGGACGTTAACACCGATGCCATTGTCATGGGCTGGATGATCGATGAGTACGAACATATCGTGCGTGCCCATGCGCCCGCAGCGATAACGGGAAAACCGCTGCCGCTGGGCGGCTCGCCTGGACGCGTTTCGGCGACCGGCCGAGGGGCACTAAAAGTGTTGGATTTATGGGCCGAGCAGAATGAACGTGAACCTCAGGAAACGATCGTGGCCGTGCAGGGGTTTGGCAACGCTGCGTACCATTTTGCCCGTTTAGCCAGCGAGCGGGGCTATAAGATCGTTGGGCTTTCCGACTCGAGCGGCGCGATCTACAGCGCTGACGGTCTGGACGTTGCTGCGGCTAAACAAGATAAAGACCAGCACGGCCAGCTGGCCAAAAGTCAGGCCGGTACACAAATCAGCGGGGAGAAGCTACTGGCGTTGGACGTAGATGTACTGGTGCTCGCCGCGCTGGAAAAACAGATCCATTGCGATAACGTCGAGGCAGTACAAGCGGGGGCAATTCTGGAAATCGCCAACGGGCCGCTCACCAGTGACGCTGACGCTGCATTAGCCAAGCGCGATATTCCGGTATTGCCCGATGTGCTGGCTAATACGGGGGGAGTAATCGTTAGCTACTTTGAGTGGCTGCAAAACCGGGCGGGGGAAACCTGGAGCGAAGAGGATGTGAACCAGCGTCTGGATGCGCGGCTAATCAGTGAAGCGAATAGCGTCTTGACCCGCGCCGAGCAGGAAAACATTACCTATCGGCAGGCCGCTTATCGTCAGGGCATTGAGCGTATTGCCGGTGCCCTTATGGCACGCGGTAACTGTCTGGATTGCCGCTAAGCGCAGGCAAACGAAAGCGGGCGCCCAAAGGGAGCCCGCTTAACGATTAGCTACTGTTCTTTAATCACGGTCGATCTGGGTAACTTCAGAAGAGCCCTGACGTACGCTGATTTCAAGCTCGCGGTCGCTTTCGTCACGTCCTTCGATATCGATGATGCCACTTTTATCGATATCCAGGTCTTCAAACTCGGCCATGCCTTCCTGAGCCGCAACCTCCAGCGCCTGACGGATATCGTCTTCACTCATTCCCCATGCGCCGGTAATTAAGCGCTCACGTTTCTCTTGTAGCGTTTCACCGTTATCGAGCGAAAACTCAATGTCGGCATACCACTCATCGTCCAGCCAGCCTTCTACCTCAGCACGGCCACGGCTTTTAATGCTGATTTCTTCATAGTGGCTGAACCCGTACTCTGAGGCGTGGGTTAAGACGTCGTCAATGCGATCCATGGGCAGCGAGTCTGCCTGGGCGCTACCTGCCGCTGCTGCGAAGAGTAGGGCGGAGGTCGGGATCAACAGCATTTTCTTCATAGCGTTCATGGCAAAATCCTTCTCTAGTCTTTAAACACTTCTCTAGTCTTTAACTACTTCTTCATTCGTTAAATGCTTGAGGCAAGTAATGGCATTTCGTGAATGCGGAATTTCGTGAATGTGACAGATTATTTATAGCACCCCGCTTATTTCCCTAGACTGAACGAGCCGTTCATCTGGCATTCATGTTGCCTTTGGCATCCTTGTCCTATGAAAGCACTTGCGCGTTTTGACATATTGCTCAAGCAATCCCGCCAGCACCTGATGTCGTTTATCGGTGGCGGGGCGCTCTCGGCTGCGCTGCTTTCGGGTAGCGCCGTGGGCGATCAGCACTGGGAAGCGCTGCATGGCGAAGTGCGGCGTGGCGATGTCGTGTCGTTAGAAAGCATACTGGACTGGCTGGACGCGCATTATATCGGTGAGGTATTAGAGGTAGAAGTTGAGCGTGAAAAAGGCGCGGTCGAGTATGAAATAAAAATGCTGGGCCCTCAAAATCAGGTGGTAGAGTTTGAATTTGATGGTCACAGCGGTCAGCTGATGTCGATTGAGGGCGTGCGTATCAACGAAATGCGTCGTCCCTGAATCTGTCAAATCCTGAGCCTGTCAAATCAAGCCCGCATAAGGCATATAACATGAAGTGTTTACTGGTAGAGGATGACCAGGCGTTGGCGCGCGAGCTTAGCCAGGCACTGCGCGATGGTGACTGGCTGGTTGAGCATGCAGAAAACGGCCAGGAGGCCGACTTTCTAGTGCGCACGGAAACCTACGATACGTTGATTCTCGATGTGGGCCTGCCCGATGGCGACGGCACCCGCTGGCTCGCCTCCTGGCGTGAAGATGGTATCGATCTGCCGGTGCTTATATTAACCGCCCGCGAGCGCTGGGCCGATAAAGCCGCCGGTTTTACTGCTGGGGCAGATGACTATGTCACCAAGCCTTTTGAATCCGCTGAAGTATTGTTTCGCCTGCGTGCCTTGGTGCGCCGCAGTCACGGCCATTCGCACCCGGTGCTTAAAGTCGGCGAAATAAGCCTGGATACCCATACCCAGCATGTCACGCTGGCGGGAAGGCCGGTTGGGCTAACCGCCCAGGAAACGCGCTTGCTGAGCTATTTGATGCACGCCGCGCCGCGTGTGGTTAGTCGCATTGAGCTTTCTGAGCACGTTTACGACCGCGATCATGAGCCTGATTCAAACGTTATCGATGTACAGATAAGTCGGCTGCGCCGTAAGTTGGGTGCCTGGCGGTTTGCCACGCTTCGAGGGTTGGGCTACCGCCTGTTGGCTGAAGCGCCAGACGATCAATGAGTAAGCCTGCGCCCTCATGGCGAACCCGCTGGTCGGGCCGCTCGATTAGCCTGCGGTTGCTGCTCGCTGTTTTACTGATGATTGGGATTGCCCTGCCGGTGGCGGGCACGCTGTTGTCACACCACTATCGAAAGGCCGCGACGGAGTCTTTTGACGAGCGGCTTGAAGCCACTCTAAATGTGATAATTGCAGGCGTTGCCTTTGATCCTTTCACTCAACAGCTGCGCTATGAGCGGGCGCTGGGTGACCCACGCTTTGATCAGGTGTTTTCAGGCTGGTACTGGCAGATTACCGACCAGCAGGGGCATTCTGTTACCTCGCGCTCGCTGTGGGATCAGCGTCTGCCGGTAACCGATGATGAAAAAACCAGCGGTCGTGAAGTGACGGGCCCGCGGGAACAATCACTGCGCGTGGTGGAGCGCGATATCTATCTGGCGCCATTAGAAGCACCGCTACATGTTAGTGTCGGCGCTCGGAATGACGAGCTGGTCAGCGATATGCACGAGTTCCAGCGTTTGCTGTGGCTGGGGCTGCTGGGCCTGGGCGCGCTGCTGCTGGGCGTACTCGGCTTGCAAGTGCGTTGGGGGCTTGCGCCGCTACGGCGTATGCAGGCTAATTTAAAAGATGTCGAGCAGGGGCGGGCCGAGCAGCTAGCCGTTGATCTTCCTGATGAGCTTGCCACGCTCGCGGCTTCCATGAACGCCGTATTGGCGCGTGACCAGCGGCTGATCGAGCGAGGGCGGCATACGGCCGGCAATTTGGCCCATGCGCTGAAAACCCCGTTAAGCGTGATGCGCCTGTTGGTACGCCAACTGCCCGAAGAGCGCCGGAGCGCCTGGGATGTCGAATTAACCCGCGTGGACAGCGCCGTGCGGCATCACTTGGCGCGGGCCTCGGCCGCTGGTGAAGGTGGGCGTTTTGCGCCGATTGATGTGTATGGCACGCTTTCTCCCTTATTGAGTGGCCTGGGTCGGCTTGCGCAGCGGCGCAATATTACCTTACAACAATGCTGGGAAAGTCAGCCGCGAGTGCATATGGACACTCAGGATATTCAGGAGCTTATCGGTAACCTGCTGGATAATGCGCTACGCTGGGCAAGCCACGAGGTAACGCTTGAGGTGCAGGCAGTGGATTTGACCCTTCAACTGACCGTGAGCGATGACGGCCCCGGTATGACGGAAGCCGAGTGCCAGGAAGCGGTTCAGCGCGGCAAGCGTTTGGATGAGCAGCGCTCACAAAGCGGTCTGGGCCTGGCAATCGTGGCAGATCTTGTCAGTCTCTACCAAGGTGACATGCAACTTCAACGCGCCGAGGCGGGAGGGTTAAAGGTATCTATCGAACTTCCTGTGATAGCCCGTGGTTAACAACCCGTGGTTAATAAAGAGCAAACGCTATGACCGCTGTGGATAATGCACTGCCTGATGTGCTGGTGGGCCCGCTGCTGCGGCGTATTAGCCCTACACGCCTGGTAATGTGGCTGGTTGCCTCGCGCTCACTGGCGATGTCGTTGGTGCTGCGCCCCGGGGATCGCGACGAGCAGCGGTTTAATGTTAACGATCACCACCAGCGCTTGCCCATTGGCCGACATGCTTTTATCTATCTGATCGATGTTCGCTTACCTCAGGCGTTGCCCACCGACGAGCGCATAGAGTACGACCTGCGTATCCAAACGACGCAAGGCGAATGGCAATCCCTGCCCGATTGGGCGCCCTGGCTATGTTATGAAGGCGCGGCCTATCCGGCATTCGTCATCGCCTCGCGCCATCATCGGCTAATGCACGGCTCGTGCCGTAAACCCCACCATGCCAGCGCCGATGGGCTCGTGCGCGCTGACCAATTTCTATCCGAAAGGCAGCAAGCGCCTACCGAATGGCCAGCGTGGCTGCTGATGACCGGCGACCAGGTCTATGTCGATGATGTGGCAGGCCCCATGCTGCGCGCCGCGCATACCTTGATTGCGCGCTTGGGGTTGGTAGACGAGCTGCTTGAGGGGGCGACGGTCAAGGACAGCCAGGCGCTTTACGCTGCCCCTGAAAGTTACTACCAGCGTGAAGCTTTACTACCTGATATCACCAGTAACGTGGCCTTGCGCGAGCGTTTTTTTGGCGGGGTGAAAAAGCCGGTATTCACCTCGGCCAATGCGTCTAATCATCTGATGACGCTGGCGGAAATGCTCGCCATGTATTGCCTTGTCTGGTCGCCGGTTCCCTGGCAGATCATGACGCCTGATGAGCCTGCCCTTAACGCCAAGGACACCGAGAACTACCGCCAGGAGCAGGCCATTGTGGATGACTTTGTGGCAGGCTTGCCGCAGTGCGCAAGGCTTTTGGCCCATCTGCCCAGCCTGATGATTTTTGATGACCACGATGTCACCGACGACTGGAACCTGACCGCCGAGTGGGAGCGCTGCGCTTACGGCCATCCGTTTTCAAAACGCATTATTGGCAACGCGTTGGTGGCCTATTTGCTGTGTCAGGGGTGGGGCAATGCACCGGATAAGCTCAATCCGCTGATCGAGCAGGCGACTGAATTACTGACTGAGACAGGACCGCTTTCGATTAGTCAGCAGGATGCGTTGATCGAGAGATTATTGCGTTTTCAGGGCTGGGAATTTCAGGTGCCCGGCACGCCCGCCTTGATTGTGCTGGATACCCGTACTCGTCGCTGGCGCAGCGAGCGTAGTCCCAAGCATCCTTCCGGCTTAATGGATTGGGAGGCGCTCATGGAAATGCAGCAGGCCCTGCTGGGTTGTAAAAGCGCCGTGATTGTCTCGCCGGCGCCCATGTTTGGGGTAAAGCTGATTGAGGGCGTTCAAAAGCTGTTTACCTGGGTGGGTAAACCGTTGGTGGTGGATGCCGAAAACTGGATGGCCCACCGCGGGGCGGCCAACGTGCTGCTGCAAATCTGGCGACACTCAAAAACGCCGGGCAACTACGTGATTCTGTCTGGCGATGTGCACTACTCGTTTGCTTACGACATTATTGTGCGCCGCCAAAAGCAAGCGCCGCATTTATGGCAGGTGACCTCCAGCGGCATCAAGAATACCTTCCCGGTTCAGCTGTTAAACACTTTTGACCGGCTTAACCGCTGGCTTTACGCGCCCTGGTCGCCGCTTAACTGGTTTACCAAGCGCCGTAAGCTGAGTATTCATCCCCGCGACCCCAGTGGAGCCAGTGCCGGGGAACGGCTCTGGAATGCCAGCGGCATTGGCTTGGTAACCCTGGATGATGAAGGCCGCCCGGTAGATATTCGCCAGCTAGATGTCAATGGCAATGATGTCGTCTTCCCACCCCCCCGATGATTTACAGCAGTAAGGCTATCGATAGCCTGCTAGTAGTCATACAAACGTCATAAAAATGTCGCACGCTGGCTGATAAGACAGCCCGCGTTAAAAGCCTTTCTTAACACCCCCTAAGGTCGATATTAAATTTTGATTATGCTCGCTCCTGTGGGCCGTTTTAATGACGCTGCTATACGAACTGTCTTTAACGACCGTCCTTAACAACAGTTTTAGTAACAGTCTTTATAAACAAATAGCCCTCATGACGTTTGATAAGGCAACCCACATATGACCGCTCAAGAAGCACACTGGCTTAATCGCATTATTGAAGCAGAAGATCTGCATGTGTTGTTTCAACCCATCGTGGATGCGAGCCAACAGGCCATTTATGGCTATGAAGCGCTGATTCGCGGGCCTGAAACGTCGCCGCTTCATTCGCCGCTGCGCCTGTTTGATGTGGCCATGCAGGCGGGACTTTTAGTTGAGCTGGATCTGCTGTGCAGGCGATTGGCCATTCGCCGCTTTGCCGCGCTTGAGCTTCCCGGGCTGTTGTTTTTAAACGTCATGCCGCTGACCATTGTTGAGCGCGATTTTGAGGAAGGGCTAACGCTAGGGTTTATCCGCGAAAGCGGGCTGCCGCCTGAGCGGGTGGTCATCGAGCTTACCGAGCACGTGCCGATTCACGATTACGAGTTAATGCGCCAAGCGGTCGATCACTACCGCGATATGGGGTTTAAGGTGGCACTTGATGACCTAGGGGCAGGGCATTCAAGCTTGCGCCACTGGTCGGAGCTGCGCCCTGATTTCGTCAAGCTCGACCGGCACTTTATTTCAGGTATCGATCAGGAGCCCGCCAAGCGGGAGTTTTTACGCTCGATACTAGACGTGGCGCGTAGCCTCGACTGCCAGCTGATTGCTGAAGGGGTGGAAACCGCGGCTGAACATCTCTGCCTGTGGGAGCTGGACCGCAGCTTGGCGCTTCTTCAGGGGTTCTACTTTGCCCGCCCAAGCTTTGAGCCGCCGTTGCAGCTACATACCCTGCTGCCGGCCACTCACCAGCTATCTAGCCCTGCCGGGCGCTCGGCACGTTCTATTTTTCGCATGATTGAGGCCGTCTCGCCCGACTGTTCGGTACCTATATTGGCCGAGCGGTTTAGAAATAACACCGGCTTGCGCTGTGTCGCGGTAGTAGATGCTGGCAAACCTATCGCGGTGGTACGCCGTAACGCCTTTTTAACCCTGTTCACCAACCCGTATAGCCATTCGCTCTATTCCAAGCGCCGCGTCTGGGACATCGCGGATGCCAATCCATTGATAGCCCATGCGGATACCCCGCTTGAAGTATTGAGCCAGCAGTTAACCGACAGTCACGATATCGAACAGGAGGACTTCGTGATTGTGGATGCCAATGGTGACTATCTGGGGATGGGCAGCATTATTGATTTGCTGCGTGAGATTACTGCTATACAGGTGCGTCAGGCACGCCATGCCAACCCGCTCACCGGACTTCCGGGTAACATATTAATTAATGAAACACTGACCAATTATCTTGCCGCCGAGCAGGGCTTTGCCGCGGCCTATGTTGATTTGGATAACTTCAAGGCGTTTAACGATGCCTACGGCTATGCGCGTGGCGACCATGTCATTATTGCCTTATCCCGTTTGCTTCAGGCCCAGGTAGACAACGCGGGCGGCTTTATCGGTCACATTGGCGGCGATGATTTTATGATGCTGCTGCCGTTAAGCCATTGGGAAAACGTATGTCAGCAAATCCTGGACTCGTTTGAAGTGATGGCTCCGGGTTTTTATGAGGATAGCGACCGTGAACAAGGTGGCATCTCGATTGAAAACCGCCAGGGCAGCGTAAGCTTTTTTCCCTTTGTGAGCGTCTCTGTCGCCGTTAAGCCGGTTATCGACCCCGCCGTCTGCAAAGCGCTGGACATTGCCGCGCAGCTTTCAGAGTTAAAGCATCAGGCTAAGAAGATCGTAGGTAACAGCATGTTTGTGGAGCGTCGTACCTGCTAATTCAAGGCGCTTTGATCTCTATTGGTTTTTTTCTGATGCGTCATTAATTAGTCATTAGAGTGTCTTAGGGTTGTCATCTAGTGTCGGCAGGATAGCGCTATCTTCGAACAACACATTAGGTGACCTATGCACTCTTTGTCTCTGCCCCGCACGTTGATCAGCGCGGCTGTCATCAGTGCTTTTGCTCTGGTAACGGCCAATGCCTCGGCAGATCTTTCTACGCGCTACGTGGATAACGATGGCGATATGGTGGCGGATACGCCGAGCGACGAGTCGCAGTGGGTCGACCCCGATACATTGATTTTTGCCTATACCCCGGTTGAAGACCCGGCGGTTTACGCCGATGTATGGGCTGATTTTCTTGATCACCTAAGTGAAACAACCGGTAAAAAAGTCCAGTTCTTTCCGGTGCAGTCCAACGCTGCTCAGCAGGAAGCCCTGCGCGCTGGTCGTTTGCATGTAGCAGGCTTTAACACCGGCGGTGTACCGGTTGCCGTAAACTGCGGCGGTTTCCGTCCGTTTGCCATCATGGCCGCCGATGACGGCAGTTTTGGTTACGAGATGGAAATTATCACCTACCCAGACAGCGGCATTGCATCGGTCGAAGATCTGGAAGGCCGTCAGCTGGCGTTCACTTCTGAGACGTCCAACTCAGGATTCCGGGCGCCTTCCGCGCTGTTACGCTCTGAATATGGCCTGGAAGCCGATGAAGACTTCGAGACGGCTTTCTCTGGGTCTCACGATAACTCCATTTTAGGTGTGGTAAATAAAGACTATGACGCTGCCGCCATTGCCAACTCGGTAGGCAAGCGCATGATTGCCCGCGGCGTGGTCAATGAAGGCGACTACGACATTATTTATACCTCTGAAACCTTTCCCACCACGGGCTACGGTCTGGCGCATAACCTGAACCCAGAGCTTGCTGAGAAAATTCAGGATGCGTTCTTCAGCTACGACTGGGAAGGCTCTGCGCTGCAGGAAGAGTTTGCTAATTCCGGTGAAGCCCAATTTATCCCTATCACCTACGAAGAGCAGTGGGCGGTTATTCGCACTATCGCTGATGCCAACGGCGTGACGTACGACTGCGACTGAGTCAGCCAATAATTTTTGTAGACATTCGGCCAGGAGGTTAACCCCTTCTGGCCGTTACATTATGTATAAGAGGTAGAACGATGTTGACACTCAGCGGCGTTACCAAGCGTTATCCCACCGGAGATCGTGCGCTCACCGATATCGAACTTACGCTGCCCAAAGGGCAGGTGATGGCGCTGATTGGGCCATCCGGTGCGGGCAAAAGTACGCTGATTCGCTGTGTGAACCGCCTGGTGGAACCTACCCAGGGCAGCATTCGTCTGGACGATGTAGAGCTTACCCGTCTTTCAGGCAACGGGCTGCGCAAGGCGCGCCGCTCAATGGGCATGATTTTCCAGGAGTATGCGCTGGTTGATCGTCTAACGGTCATGGAAAACGTGCTTTCAGGGCGGCTTGGCTATGTGGGCTTCTGGCGCAGCTTTCTGCGCCGTTATCCCCAGGACGCCGTCGCCGAAGCTTTCCGTCTACTTGAGCGGGTAGGCCTGCCTCATGCCATTGATAAGCGCGCCGATGCGTTGTCCGGCGGCCAACGCCAGCGTGTGGGCATCGCCCGAGCGCTGCTGCAGAGTCCCAAGCTTTTACTGGTGGATGAGCCCACGGCAAGCCTTGACCCCAAAACCTCACGCCAGATTATGCGTCTGATCCGCGAGCTGTGTGCTGAGCGTGAATTGGCGACGATCATCAATATCCATGATGTGGCGCTTGCCCAGCAGTTTGCCGACCGCATTGTGGGCCTCCGGGCCGGTCAGATCGTATTTGATGGCCGCCCCGACGAGCTGACCAGCGATATCCTGACCACTATTTACGGCGAAGAGGATTGGGATACATCGCCGGAATCAGCGGATGAGCCTGAAAGCGACCCCGCGCCTGCCCAATATGAGCGCCGGGATATTGCTGGCGCCATGGCGAGTGGAGTCGCGCCATGAGTGAGCACGCCGAGGCGTATTTAGAAGCCCGCCAACAGGCGGCCCGCCAAGGACAGTGGCGCAGGTTACCGCTGATCCATCGCCAATGGTTACGCTGGGCTATCGCTTTGGGCGTCGTGGCGTATGTAATTCTGGCGCTTGCCTCTGTTGAGGTTAACTGGGCGCGTGTAGCCGAGGGCGCCAGCCGCGGCCTGCGCTTTATTGGCGCGTTTGCTCAGCCTGATTTTATGAGCCGCAGCGGCGATATCGTCGACGGGCTGATCGAAAGCCTGACCATGACGCTGACGTCCACCGTTATCGGCGTCATGCTGGCCATTCCCGTGGGCCTGGGTGCAGCGCGCAATATTGCGCCGCTGCCGGTTTACGTGGTGTGTCGTAGCATCATCGCCGTATCGCGCACCTTCCAGGAAATCATCATCGCGATTCTATTTGTGGTGATGTTTGGCTTTGGGCCATTGGCCGGGATGTTGACGTTGGCGTTTGCCACCATCGGCTTTATGGCCAAGTTGCTGGCGGAAGATATCGAAGACCTGGACTGGCGTCAGGTGGAAGCCGTTCGGGCGACCGGTGCCAGCTGGTGGCAGACCATGAATCACGCGATTCAGCCGCAAGTCATGCCGCGCCTGATCGGGCTTTCCATGTACCGCCTGGATATCAACTTCCGCGAGTCGTCAGTAATCGGCATTGTCGGCGCCGGCGGTATAGGCGCCACGCTGAACACATCGCTTAGCCGCTATGAGTACGATACCTCGGCCGCCATCCTGCTGGTCATCATCGCCATTGTGCTGCTGTGTGAATACAGCTCAAGCCACGTCCGCCGTTGGACGCAGTAATCCCAGGCTGGGTAATTTTGGAGAACTGATATGCCTGTTTCGACTTCCTCACACGGGATACCTGTCTGGCGGCTGCGTACCACGCGCGCCCAGTGGCTGCAGTTTGGCGCATGGCTTTTGGGAATCAGCCTGTTCCTGCTTTGCTGGAAGGTGATTTCCGATAATACGATGTGGGTGTTTGTGGAAGACGCCGGACGCCAGGGGAGCGATCTTCTCAGCCGGATGATGCCGCCCAAGTGGGAGTATGCCAGCATCCTCTGGAAACCCATGTGGGACACTCTCAATATCGCCACGCTCGGCACGGCGCTGGGGATTGTGATGGCCTTTCCCGTGGCGTTTCTCGCCGCGCGCAACACAACGCCTCATCCACTGGTGCGTAGCCTGGCGCTGATGGTGATTGTCTCATCACGCTCTATCAATTCGCTGATTTGGGCAATGCTTTTGGTCACCATTCTGGGGCCGGGCGTTTTGGCCGGCATTATTGCCATTGCGCTACGTTCGATCGGTTTTGTGGGCAAGCTGCTTTATGAGGCCATTGAAGAAATTCACCCCACGCCCGTTGAAGCGATCAGCGCGACCGGCGCCAGCCGTTTGCAGATCATGAACTACGGCGTTCTACCCCAGGTCATGCCAGCGTTTGCGGGTATCAGCGTTTATCGTTGGGATATCAATATTCGTGAATCCACGGTGCTGGGGCTGGTCGGCGCTGGCGGTATCGGCTTACAGCTCAACGCGTCGATCAACACCCTCGCCTGGAACCAGGTCAGCGTCATTTTTGTGATGATCTTCGCGACGGTGCTGGTTTCCGAGTGGATATCCGCGCGCGTGCGCCATGCGATTATTTAAAGCGGTTTGATGACAAGTCTCTACATGACATGTACCAAATGAAGGAACCCAGGATGCGTTTTCCTGATGCAAGCGTTACGACGATTGATTTATTGCGCCACGGTGAGCCCGTGGGCGGGCGTATGTTGCGCGGCACCACCGACCATCCGCTAAGTGAAACCGGCTGGCAACAGGTCACCGATGCCGTAATGCGCCATACCGTTGACGGCAGGCCGCCCTATGATGCGGTAGTGACGTCACCGTTAATGCGTTGCCGTGAGTTTGCGCTGTGGCTGGGTGAAGAGTTTGAGCTGCCGGTCCAGATCGAGGATGACCTTGCTGAGCTGCATCTGGGAAAGTGGGAAGGTAAAAACCATACGGAGGTATTCAGCGAGGAGGGCACAGCCCCGATGAGCGCCTTCTGGAATAGCCCGGCGACGGTTTCACCACCGCAAGGCGAAGCCATTGACGCCTTTGATCACCGGCTGGCTGAAGTATGGCGCAATCTATTGGCCAATCCGCCCGGCAAGCATGTGCTGGTCGTGGCCCACCTGTTTGTCTGCAACGGCCTGCTGCGCCAGGTACTGGAGCAGCCGTTGGGGCGCGTATTGGCGATGGATTTGCCCTACGCTGCAATGAGCCGTGTGCGCCATGAAAAGCATGCGCTGGGTGAAACCAGTTTTATTGAGTGGATTGGGCGCTAGGTTCTGCCTGAAAAGTGCCTACGCTCGACAATACGGCGTTAAAAATCGGCTCAGAATACTCATTTACAACCTGTAAACTCCGTTTCTTCGCCGATTTTTGCCTTGTCTTGCCTTCGCTCGCCAAATTTTCAGATAGAACCTAGTTACGCTTGGCGGCACCATAAGGTTTGCGCCATGATAAGAGGCGTTGCCACAAGGAGAGTCGCCAATGCCCGTCACGTTGGGAAAACTTACGTTCGTTTTGATGTTGTTAATGTGGCTTTCAGGCTGTGCCAGCCGTGGCACTGACATCACTCAGCTCCCGCCTTCAGGGTCTCAGGAAGGTCTCTCCATGGAGCGTGTATTGATCCTGGCGCATGCGCAGCAGGCTATCGGCACGCCGTATCGTTTTGGCGGCAATACCCCCGATGGCCTGGATTGTTCAGGTCTGGTGGAACTGGCCTATCGCGCCGCCGGTATGCGTGTACCGCGCACCGCTGATGAACAGTTTCGGGCCCTTCCCACGGCCGACACGCCCAAACCCGGCGACCTGCTGTTTTTTGGCGAGCGCAGCAAGGCAACCCATGTGGGCATTTATCGTGGCAATCGACAAATGATTCATGCCCCTGGCAGTGGCCGCGCGGTGGTCAGTGTTCCCCTGGATATCGACTATTGGCAGCAGCGCTTTTTAGGCGCGGCTACGCTTGCGCCTTGACACTCCTGCTATTTTTTAACGTAGCCTCCCTGCCTGTTGCGGTCTAGATTGTCTAGTAGGTGAGGCCGTTTTTTTAATTAACTTTTCTGAGCCTAATAAAGTAGTCTTGATGTATAAAAACATCTAATAAGGTCTAGAGCACGAGACTGATCGACGGTGGTAGTATGTCGTATAACCTTCAATAAAAAGTGCGTAAACGGCAGTAAAAAAGCCGCTTGGCAGCACGCGCTTTAAATGCGCAAGGACCAAGGAGCAATAATGTATCCGCCTACCGACGTGCCGCAAAAGACGCCTTTTCAGCGCCAGGTGGACGCTATACCGGTTAAGAGTGCGCACGGGCATTGCTCACCTGCCGACACCACTTTTGTGTTTGCCAACGAAGCGATCATTATTACCGATAAAGATAATCGGGTGATTGACGTTAATCCTGCCTTTTGCGAACTCACCGGGCTAACGCTTGAAGAGGCCAGTAACAAAACGCCGGAAGCCTTTAGTATTTTGCCGCTAGATGATAGCCGCAGAATGCCATTGGTACACGAAGAGCTTAGGCTGCGAGATCGTAGTAAGCACCAGGTGAGTTATCGAAGTCATGACGGACAGTATTATCCTGGCATGATGTCGATTAACCGAGTTCACGATGACCAGGGGCGCATTGATCATCACGTCATTGTGTTGACAGATTTATCGACCATTCCTTCCCATGCGCGGCATTTAAACCGGGAGGTTTATTTCGATGCGTTGACCGGCCTGCCGAATTTGCAGCTGCTAACCCAATTGATCCAAGAATCAATTCTGCATGCCGATCAAAAGCAGCTGCCGCTTGCCATCTGCTCACTGGATATTGATTTTTTCCAAACGATCAATGAGCGTTTGGGCGCCCAAATGGGGGATATTTTACTCTCCTCATTTGCTCAGCGTATCAGTCATCTGCTGTTTGGCGACGATGTGTTGGCCCGCGTAGGGGGGGATGAGTTTGTCCTGCTGCTACACCACGGCGTGGATAATATATTTTTTGAAAAGCTGCTAGCGGCTATTCGCCAACCCATCGTGATTGAGGGGCAGAGCATTTATCTGACGGTCAGCCTGGGAGTTACGCTTTATCCTCGTGACCATGTACAGGGAGATATATTGCTGCGCCACGCCAATCAGGCCATGTACCGTGCCAAGCAGCGCGGGCGTGATACCTACCACTTCTTTGATCCTGACCAGGACCGTTTACTCCAGGTACGCCACGAACAGCGTCAGCGCTTTATTGACGCGCTTAACCGCGATGAGCTGCGCCTGTATTTCCAGCCCCAGGTGGATATGCGTAGCGGTCAGGTTATTGGCGTTGAGGCCCTTATTCGTTGGCAGCATCCTGAGCAAGGATTGCTGGCACCTGGGCAGTTTCTTTCCACGATTGATACCACGTCGCTCGAAATAGATTTAGGTGAGTGGGTGTTGACGCAGGCACTTAATCAACTCACTCAGTGGCAAGCGCAGGGTATTTCGATAACTATCAGTGTGAACATCAGTCCAACGCACCTGCTGATTAGCGATTTTAGTCAACGGTTAGGCGAGTTATTAAAACGCTATTCACATGTGCCGCCTAAAATGTTGAAGCTAGAAGTGCTGGAAAGTGCCGCGATGCACGATATTACCGCAGCACTTAAGAATATAGCCTGCTGTCAGTCATTGGGGGTAGGGTTTGCCATCGACGATTTTGGCACAGGCTTTTCATCGCTAACCCATTTACGCCAGTTGCCGGTGGATTTGATCAAAATTGATCGTAGCTTTGTACGCGATATGCTCACTGATCCAAACGACATGGCGATTGTGGAAAGCGTAATTTATATGGCCAATCGCTTTGACCGAGCCATGCTGGCGGAAGGGGTAGAAACATTGGATCACGCCAAAGCGCTGATGAAATTAGGCTGTTTTCTGGCCCAAGGATTTGGAATCGCCAGGCCCATGCCCGCAGAGGCAATACCCGCTTGGCTTATCCAATGGCCGAATCAAACCGACTGGCAGGCGCTGACGCGTCTTTCGTAAGCGGGCATATTAAGCCGCTTGGCCGGCAGCCATTTCAGGCTCGGGGCCACGCGCTTTGTTCATGTCACTCTGTTGCTGTGCGGCCTCAAGCTTGGCTTCCAATAAATACTGACGGGCTTGGGAGGCGACCTGCAAATCTTTGGGTGATGGATCGGCAGGTGCCAGCGCAGCCGCAATGACAGTCTGCATCTTTTCTATTGTTGCCTGGGGATTGCCTGGAACGGGGCCATAATCGATAGGCACTTCACCTGCCACGGCGTAGCGTTTCCCATCGGGGCCTATTTCATATTCGTAAGTGGCGCCGCCGGTATAGGGGCCGCCCGTGATCTGATGGGCCATTTCGTGTTGTCGAACATCACGGTCCGTCTGTTTTAACTGCTCAAGCAGCTGAATCTCTTCAGGCGCCAAAGGCGTCCCGTCGGCACGGGTCGGGCCTGCGGTAACCTCGCTGTCAGCTTTGTTCGTTGCACCTTCTTGGATCGCAGATTTGTCGGTCGCGTTTTGGGTATCGTCAGCCGGGGGCGATACGCGACTAGAAACCGTAGTGTACGCCACTGAAGCCGGAGAAGAAGCACTGATAGTGGATTCCATAAGCAGTTACCGACGCCTGAGCTATTACGTTATTATAGGGTTGAGTTACTATAGCCTATCCGCGAGCGATTAAAAGCGTGCAAGCGCGTATGCCTTGCTGCAACATCTTATTTTGATTAGTACTGCCATGCCTTCCATTGACGTTGTTCTCCACCTGAGCCCTGATGAATGTTTAGCCCACTATGAAGGGCGCATCGCCCATGTGCGGGCGCGAAGCGTCGATGGGCGCTGGGTGGTTTTTCCTGCCGAGGCCATACGACGCATTGTGGGTCAGAATGGTATTCATGGTATTTTCCGTCTTATATTTTCAAGTGAAGGGCGCTTTATGAGTATTCAGCCTCTTGAAAGAGGTTAAGCGTAGTTGGTTTTTGTTGTCGCTATCAGCCACACGACAGCACCGCAGGGAATGGCGATAGGTTATCTTTGCACCATTTTAGTGCTTAAGAGCGCAGTGCAAAAATGTATCCTTGAAAAATATAGTATTTGAAATACAGTACTTGAAACACAGTACTTGAAATACAGTGTCGGAAACAGAGTATCGGAAATAGGGTATTGAAATTTTGGTATCGGAATTTTAGTGCCTAAAAATAGTAACGAAAATTATAGCGTTTAAGAATATCGTCTCTAACAGCCTTTTTAATCCTCTGATGTCTTTCTGCTCTTTTATCCGCAAAATTTCACGTTACTTGCTTAGCGGTATTACTAAATAAGTATTAGTCGTTACTAGTAATTTCTTCGTATGTAAATAGTTAGTACATGGCCTGCAGATTGCCTTTATAATACGCCCATCATTGATGCCATGAACACTTTCAGGCTTACCCGCCTGTCAGTTTGCAGCCAGCTTACCCGGCATTGGCTGTGGCGCTATTAGGAGATATACCATGTCTGCCTCACCTGTCACCCTCATGGTGGCTCGGCGCGTTGCCAGCGGCCGCTATCATGATTTTAATCGATGGCTAAACGAAGGCCGTGAGCTGGCGGCTGATTTTCCCGGTTATTTGGGATCGGGCGTACTTGCTCCGCCCAGCCATGATGATGAATATCAAATCATTTTTCGTTTCAGCAGCAGCAAAACACTGCATGCTTGGGAGCATTCTGCTTCACGCAGCGCTTGGCTAGTGCGTGGTAAAGGGCTTTATGATGCTCCTCATGAGCACCGCGCCACGGGGTTAGACGCTTGGTTTCAAACAGCTTCAGGCCACACGCCACCCCGGTGGAAGCAGGCCGTGGCCGTGTGGTTGGCGTTTTTCCCCATCTCGCTGCTCTTTCAGTGGATATTTGGCGGTGTATTAAGCGACTGGGCGCTAGTTCCCAGGGTGCTGGCGAGTACCCTGATGTTAACGCCGGTGATGGTGTTTGTGTTTATTCCACTTTCTACCCGGCTTTTATCGCCCTGGCTTCAAGGAGCGTGGTCGCTGTCAGATATT
>NZ_JBQTDC010000047.1:0-22038 GCF_052353045.1 Halomonas sp. AOP7-B1-5
TTCCCCCTGTTATGGCCGCTAGTGATTTGAACGTCTCGCTCACCCAACGCCTTGCCCAACGCATTCTCATTCTGGATGGCGGTATGGGGACCATGCTGCAAAATGCCCAGCTGAGCGAGGAAGACTTTCGCAGTGAACGCTTCAGCGACTGGCCGTCGGATTTAAAAGGCAATAATGACCTGCTGGCACTCACCTGCCCCGACGTGGTCTCACGTATCCACCGCGACTATCTGGAAGCAGGCGCGGACATTATTGAAACCAATACCTTTAACAGTACGCGCCTTTCACAGGCCGACTACGGCATGGAAGACATCGTTGTCGAGCTTAACCGCGAATCTGCACGCTTGGCCCGTGAAGTATGTGACGCAGTTGCCGCTGAAACCGGCGTGCCGCGTTACGTTGCGGGCGTATTGGGGCCTACTTCACGCACTGCATCGTTATCGCCGGATGTGAACGACCCGTCCAAGCGTAACGTGACCTTTGATGAGCTGCGTGAAAACTATTACGAAGCCGCCCAAGCGCTGATCGACGGCGGCGCTGACCTGATCATGATTGAAACCATCTTCGATACGCTCAACGCCAAAGCCGCGATCTATGCGCTTGAAGTGCTGTTTGAGGATCTGGGCAAGCGTTTGCCGGTGATGATTTCAGGCACTATTACCGATGCCTCGGGCCGGACGCTTTCCGGGCAAACGACCGAAGCGTTCTGGAACTCGGTTCGCCACGCGCAGCCGCTATCAGTGGGCCTAAACTGCGCGCTTGGGGCTGAAGAGTTACGCCCTTACCTTGAGGAGCTTTCCACCAAGGCGGATACCTTTGTTTCCGCACATCCCAACGCGGGACTGCCCAACGAGTTTGGCGAATATGATCAGACGCCGGAGGAAATGGCGTCTATCGTCAGCGAGTTTGCCGAGAGCGGCCTGGTCAATATCATTGGCGGCTGCTGTGGCTCAACGCCTGAGCATATCCGTGCCATTGCAGATGCGGTGCGCCCCATGCCACCACGCCAAATTCCTGAGCGTAGCCCCGCTTGCCGTTTGTCTGGGCTTGAGCCTTTCAATATTGATGCAGCCTCGTTATTCGTTAACGTGGGTGAGCGTACCAACGTCACAGGTTCGGCGCGTTTCAAGCGGCTTATTGTTGAAGAAGATTTCACCACGGCCCTGGAAGTAGCGCTTGAGCAGGTTGAAAGCGGCGCGCAGATTATCGATATCAATATGGATGAGGGCATGCTGGAGTCGCAGGAAGCCATGGTGCGCTTTCTGAACCTGATCGCTGGCGAGCCGGATATTGCTCGCGTGCCGATCATGATCGACTCCTCCAAATGGGACATCATTGAAGCAGGCCTTAAATGCGTACAGGGCAAAGCCGTTGTTAACTCGATTTCCTTAAAAGAAGGCGAAGCGGCGTTTCGCGAGCAGGCCACCAAGTGTCGTCGCTTTGGCGCGGCTATCGTGGTCATGGCCTTTGACGAGGATGGCCAGGCCGATACGTTCGCTCGCAAGACAGAAATCTGTGAGCGTGCTTATCGCCTGCTGGTCGATGAAATCGGCTTTCCAGCCGAAGATATCATTTTCGACCCCAACATTTTCGCCATTGCCACGGGCATCGAAGAGCACAACAACTACGCCGTCGATTTTATCGAGGCGTCTCAGTGGATTCATGCAAACCTGCCGCATGCGATGATTTCTGGTGGGGTTTCCAACGTCTCCTTCTCGTTCCGGGGCAATAACCCGGTACGTGAAGCGATCCACTCCGTGTTTCTGTATCACGCCATCCGAGCGGGTTTGAGCATGGGTATCGTTAACGCTGGGCAGTTGGCGGTATACGACGACTTACCTGCCGAGCTTCGTGATGCCGTAGAAGACGTTGTGCTGAATAAGCGCAGCGACGGTACCGAGCGCCTGCTCGACCTGGCGGACAAGTACAAGGGCGACGGTAGCGGCCCTGCCAGGAAAGAGGATCTTGAGTGGCGCGGCTGGCCAGTTAACAAGCGTATCGAGCATGCCTTGGTTAAAGGCATCACGGCGTATATTGAAGATGACACCGAAGAGGCCCGTGTTCAGGCCGAGCGTCCTATCGAGGTCATTGAAGGGCCACTGATGGATGGCATGAACGTCGTCGGCGACCTGTTTGGCGCCGGTAAAATGTTCCTGCCCCAGGTAGTGAAGTCCGCGCGCGTCATGAAGCAGGCGGTTGCCTACCTGATCCCGTATATCGAGGCGGAAAAAAGCGAAGGTACCCAGGCCAAGGGCAAAATTGTCATGGCCACGGTTAAAGGTGACGTTCACGATATCGGCAAAAACATCGTTGGCGTCGTGCTGCAGTGTAATAACTATGAAGTGATTGATCTTGGCGTAATGGTGCCTGCCGAGAAAATTCTTCAAGCCGCTATCGATCACAACGCCGATATTATTGGCCTCTCGGGGCTGATTACTCCGTCGCTTGATGAAATGGTCCACGTGGCCAAGGAAATGCAGCGCCGGGGCATGAACCTGCCGCTGCTGATTGGTGGCGCGACGACATCCAAAGCGCATACCGCAGTCAAAATTGAGCCGCAGTATGAGCATCCGGTCATCTACGTGACCGACGCATCGCGCGCGGTGGGTGTCGCCGGTCGACTACTCGCTGCGAACCTCAAAACGGCGTACGTCGCTGAAATTCGTGAAGAGTATGTCAAGGTACGTGAGCGTAACGCCAAGCGCCGCCCTAAAGCGGCAGACCTGGATTACACCCAGGCGCGCAAGCGCCGCTTCCGCACTGACTGGAATACCCAGACGCCGGTTGAACCCAAGTTCCTAGGCCTCAAGACGTTTGATAACTATGACCTTGAAGAACTGATCGAGCGTATCGACTGGACGCCCTTCTTCATGAGCTGGCAGTTAGCGGGTAAGTACCCCAAAATTCTTAACGATGAAGTCGTGGGCGAAGCAGCGCGCAACCTGTTTGCCGATGCGCAAGTCATGCTGCGTAAGCTTGTCGATGAGAAGCGCGTTCAGGCCCGGGGCGTTATCGGCCTATGGCCAGCCAACAGCGTGGATGATGACGTTGTTGAAGTGTATGCCGATGAATCGCGTAGCGAAGTCATCGAACGGCTTCACCATATTCGTCAGCAAACCACCAAGGGCCGCGACGGCATCTGCTACAGCCTCGCGGACTTCATTGCACCTAAAGACAGCGGCAAGGCCGACTGGATCGGCGGGTTTGCAGTCACCACAGGGCATGGTGTTGACGAGCTTACCAAGGCTTATGAAGCCGCCGGTGATGACTACAACGCAATTTTGGTTCAGGCACTTACCGACCGTCTGGCGGAAGCCTTTGCCGAGCGCATCCACGAACGGGTGCGTAAAGAGTTCTGGGGCTATGTACCTGAAGAAACGCTGGATAACGACGCGCTGATTGCCGAAAAATATCAAGGTATCCGCCCTGCGCCCGGCTATCCGGCCTGCCCGGATCACACCGAAAAAGGCACGTTGTTCAAGCTGTTAAGCGCTACAGAAAACACCGGCCTTACGCTGACCGAAAGCTACGCCATGTGGCCAGCCGCGGCCGTTGCAGGCTGGTACTTCGCCCACCCGCAGTCAAAGTACTTCTCGACAGGCAAGATCACCCGCGATCAGGTGGAAGCGATTGCCGAGCGTAAGCAGATGCCGCTTGAGGAGATGGAGCGCTGGCTCTCGCCGGTACTCTCTTACGACCCCAGCTAGTTTGCCGCTTTAGATCCGCATGGCATTAGCATCCCGGCGTCACGGCAAAGTGATGCGCTTAGCGTTACCGATCATGTTGGGCATGCTCTCTCAGAGCATGCTCAATATTATCGATGCGGCACTGGTCGGCCACCTGGGTCAGGTGGCGCTGGCAGGCGTTGGGGTTGGCGGCTACGCCATGTTCATGATGACCGCGCTGGTGTTTGGGCTTTCTTCCAGCGTTCAGTCACAAACATCCCAGCGTCTTGAATCCGGCCGTCATAGAGCCGTTCAGCCGCTGCAGGCAGGCTTGGCAATTGGCACGACCATTGGCCTGCCTCTCTCGCTACTTGCCTGGTGGCAGGCGCCTGCCCTACTCAATCTCATTACCCAAACGTCCGATGTTCATAGCGTAGCCGTCGACTACTTCCGCTGGCGCGTGGTTGCCCTGACGGCTATTGCTTTAACTCTGTGCTTTCGCGGGTACTGGAATGGCCGTCAGCAGACGCAGCTCTATCTACGTATCATCCTCATCGTTCAGGTGTTTAACGTTATCGCCAGCAGCGGGCTGATTTATGGCCTGGCGGGGTTGCCTAAACTCGGGGCTAGCGGCGCGGGCGTAGGCACGACGCTTTCCTTATTTCTAGGGCTGTTCATCTGGCTAGGCGTGACGTTGCAACAACGCCGCGATAACGGCTTTTTACAGCGCTCGCTGTCATATCCAACGCTACGCTCGACGCTTGCGCTGGCGGCCCCGCATTCGCTTCAGCAGGTATGCTTTGCAGGCGGCTACGTAGTACTGTTTTGGTTATTAAGCCGTTTAGGTACAGCCAGCGTTGCCGTGGGCCATGTGCTGGTTAATCTGTCGCTTCTGCTGATTTTGCCGGGCGTTGGCGTGGGTGTCGCGGCCATGAGCCTGGTGGGTGAAGCCCTGGGGCGTGATGATCAGGCGGCGGCCCATCGCTGGGGGTTGGATGCGCTGCGCGTGGCGGGCTTACTGTTGGCGATTCTAGCGCTACCCATGCTGGTAATGCCCGCTCAGGTGCTGGGTATCTTCTTTTCAAGCCATGAGCTGGTTGCGCTAGGCACTCTGCCCTTGCAGATTACCGGCGCGATGATCGTTCTGGATGCCGCCGCTCTCGTACTTGCCCAGGCGCTTATGGGTGCGGGAGCTCAGCGAACGGTGATGATGTTGACGCTCAGCATGCAGTGGTTGGTGTTTCTTCCCCTTGCATGGTGGGTAGGCGTTGGTTTAGAACAGGGGCTGCTTGGGGTCTGGATAATGCAGCTATTTTACCGGCTTTTAAATTCGATCGGCTTTTTATGGATCTGGCAGCGCCGCCGATGGCTGGCCCCAAATATTTTAAATAGCGTTTAACGATAAAAAGATAATTATATATTCTTTTGTAGAATATGAGACACGCGTTAAGGTGACACTATATTAATGCCCGTCTTAACGTGACCATTTCGCTTTTTAGCAGGATCGTGCCACATGTACCGCTATGATATTCACGACCAAACGCTGGTTGATGAGCGTGTTGCTCAGTTTCGCGATCAAATGGATCGCTACTTGGCCGGACGTTTGGGAGAAGAAGAGTTTCGCCCGCTTCGCTTGCAAAACGGCCTTTATATCCAAAGGCATGCACCGATGCTGCGCATCGCTATCCCGTACGGCATGCTAGCCAGCTACCAGCTGCGCGCCCTGGCGGATATTACTCGCCGGTACGACCGAGGTTATGGCCACTTCACGACCCGCCAAAACCTTCAGCTGAACTGGCCTGCCCAGGAAGACGTGCCGGATATCCTGGCCGAGCTTGCGAAAGTACAGATGCACGCCATTCAAACCAGTGGTAACTGCATCCGTAATACTACCAGCGACCAGTTTGCAGGTATCGCCAACGATGAAGTGGAAGATCCACGCCCTTGGTGTGAGCTTATTCGCCAGTGGTCGACGCTTCACCCCGAATTTGCTTACCTGCCGCGTAAGTTCAAAATTGCCGTGACTGGCGCCGCAAAAGATCGCGCGGCGATTCAGGTACACGACATTGGCCTGCGCCTATGGCGCAACGAGGAAGGCGAGCTGCGCGTTAAAGTACTAGCCGGTGGCGGCCTGGGTCGTACACCCATGATTGCTGAGGTGGTGCGTGAAGACCTGCCCTGGCAACACCTGCTGACCTACCTTGAAGCCTGTGTCCGCGTTTACAACCAGTTCGGGCGCCGCGATAACAAGTTCAAGGCGCGTATCAAGATCCTGGTAAAAGCACTGGGCATTGAAGAGTATCGCCGTCGCGTTGATGAAGAGTGGGCGCATTTAAAAGATGGCCCGCAGACGCTCAATCAGGCAGCGATCGATGTTGCCAAAGGCCACTTCCCCGAGCCGGAACGTCGCCCGGTGGCAGAGAGCGCCGTGGTTAATTTTGAACGCTTGCGCAGCGAAAACCGCAGCTTCGCACGCTTTGTGACCAATAACGTGACGGATCACAAAGTAGCTGGCTATAAAGCGGTGACCCTGTCGCTCAAGCGGCGTGAACATGCCCCTGGCGATGTCACGGCTGATCAGATGGATGCCGTGGCGGATCTAGCCGATCGCTATAGCTTTAGCGAAATGCGCGTGACCCACGAGCAAAACCTGGTGCTTTCCGATGTTCCCGTCGATGAAATCGAAGCGCTGTGGAACGAGCTCGAAGCGCTGGGCATGGCCAACCCCACCGTGGGTACGCTGAACGATATTATCTGCTGCCCGGGCGGCGACTACTGCAGCTTGGCCAATGCGGTTTCGATTCCTATCGCCCAGGCGCTCCAGGAACGCTTTGAAGATCTGGACTTCCTGTATGACCTGGGTCCGTTGGATCTTAATATTTCAGGCTGCATGAACGCCTGTGGCCACCACCATGTGGGCCATATCGGTATTCTAGGTGTCGACAAGAAAGGCGAAGAGTTTTACCAGATATCGATTGGCGGGAACTCTACCGACGACGTGTCGCTGGGCAAGATTCTAGGTCCTTCCTTCTTCCGCCAGGACGTTCCGGAAGTGGTCGAAAAGGTGCTGCAGGTCTACGTTGCCGAACGTCACGAAGACGAGCATTTCTTGGACACCTATCGCCGGATTGGCCTGAAACCCTTTAAAGAGCGTGTTTATGCCAAATAACGTGGATACCCCGACTGAAGAAGCACTGGTTCCGGTGCACGTTGATCACCTTCTGCTTGACGGCGAATTAGCGGCTGAAAATGCCTGGTGCGTGTCTTACGATGGCGTTAATTTGCCCGAACAGCGTCCGGCCTTCGTGCCGCTGGCGCTGTGGCAGGCCAACAAGCAGGATGACGAGCTTGCGCCGTTGCTCTTGAGCGACACCGAACTTAACGCTGAGCTGGCGGCTGAACTGAACCCGCTGCCCGCCGTGGCAATCGACTTCCCCAGCTTTACCGATGGCCGTGGCTACTCCATCGCCCGCCTGCTGCGTGAGCGCTTTGAGTACGCTGGTGAAGTACGTGCCGTAGGTGATGTATTGGTTGACCAGCTCGACTATATGCGCCGCTGTGGCTTTAACGCCATGGCACTACGCGATGATCAGCATCCTGAAGATGCGCTGCGCCTGCTGAATTCTTTTAGCGTACGTTACCAAACGGACGTTGAAGAGCGTCAGGCATTGTTTGAACGTCGCTGGACAGCCGCTAGCCAATAAGCCGCTAATTAGCATTTCTGTAAAAAACCGGCCAGGGTCGTCAGCCCTAGCCGGTTTTTTTCTATTGAAATGAACAGTTTTTTACTGCGGCATTGTCTACAGCTTCAGACGAAGGTGAGAAGTTATTTCATCTATCAATGAAGCAGGTACTTCGTGCTCCTTCGCTAATAAGTACCATTGCGCAACGTGTTCAAGCGTTTCGTCAATCATGGCGTTGATTCTTGGCCGGGTAAAGCGTGGGCTGAGCTTTTCAAGCGAGTAGAAATCTTCTCGCGTAAAGTGATCGCGCTTACCGTTCAAACTCATCCAGTGACTGTTAACCCACTGGCTTCCCGGTTTATAGCTATACGCAAGATCATAAGCTGGCGCGAGTGACCACTGCTCTCCTTTCAGAATAAAAGCAAAGTTTTTTGCGTGATCATCATGGTTTCTTGCCACGATATTAAACACCATACGTCTGAAAAGCTGATCGGCCTCTTCTGCGGAGAGGCGTAGCTGTCTTGCAACACCAAATAACTCTGCGTAAGAAAAAGATCCTGGTTTTTTATAATCTACATGGGCAATGCCATTTAACGTCTGCATATGCCGCTTGTGATTCCCGATACGGTCAAAGCGCTGAGTAATGAAATGACGGCGTTTGCCTTCCTGCAATAATTGACAAGGCATCATCTCGATACCGCAGGATTTCGCTAACAAGTGGTACACATACTCCATAGCACCATAACCTAGCGGGTCACCGAAAACCTCGCGGTTTTGGTTATGCTCGCTAACACCGTCAAATTTCATTAAATAGTGAGCAAACCCTTTAGGCACATCCGCTTGGCCTGAGCGCACCTGGGAGAAATCTTGGTTAAATGCCAACACGGCCTTAGGCCGTGCGCCACCTGCGCTCATTCCAACAGAAAGCAGTGCCATCATTGCTTCCCTATCATCTTGGCCCTCTTTCGTGAGCTCTACGGAAAAGCCAGCACGGTTATCCAGTATTTCCTGGGCAATACTTACCAGTGATGCTATTTCTATTTGGCTGGAGGCATTAAGGCTTTTTAGCCGCGTTGCAGGCGAATACTCCAGGGCCCCCATGCCACGTTTGCCAGTATATTGCAGCCGTTGAAGCGGCGTAATATCACTGGGTTGCCCGCCCTTGCTGGCAACCCAGGCATTCAATACGGCGTTACCAAAATCATCGGGCAAAGAATCAGCAATTAGCCCGGGAAGCCCTTTAAAGGTTTTAAAATCAAGTTCAGGAAACGCGTATATTCTACGGGCTAACGGCATTTTCAAAGGGGAAAGTTCGATACCTCTCTTAATAAACGAAGTATCGTACTCAAATGCGCCATGACCAGTACGTGTATCGAAACTAACCGCACCTACGTAGTGGTTCAGATAGTGAACATCGGCAGCTTCCATTACCATTCAAGCGTCTCCCCGTCAGCTATGGTGCTCTGCCCAGAAGCACGCTTGCGCTGTTTGCCTTGGAGTTTGGAGAGCTGTAAGGGGGAAATCATTTGCTGTGGCAAGAAGTGATCCAGCTGTGCTGTCAAATTCAAGGCCACCATAATGGCAACGAACGCCTCTAGCTGAGCCCTACCCTTTTCAGCATTCAGTACCACCTTTCTGGATAAGCCAGCAAGCTTAGCCACTTCTTGCTGCGTCAGATCCTGGTTAAGACGTGCCTGCTTCAAGCGATGCCCCAGCTCTTCCACCAAAGCAGAGGGCGACATGCTCTCAATGCCCATAAAGTCCTCTAAAAAGTACTTAAAAGCGAAAAACGCTCTTTAAGGCCCTATAATAGCATATTAAAGAATGAGGCCATTTTAAAAGTGCTTATATTTGGACTTAAAGCGCAAAAATGAGTCATTAAGTGCCTTTTTAGGCACTTAATGAAAAGCTTAAATGAAATAAGGTAAAAACTAGATATGCGAAACGCATTAATACTCAGAGACTTGGAATTATTCTTTAACCCCGCCGCTTTTGCTGGCGCTCACGGTTATTGGCTTTTGCTCGCTCGCTTTTGCGCAGCATTACCCAGGTAGCGCCAAGGCCGCCTTCTGAAGGTTGCGCGGATACATAAGCCTGCACTTCATCGAATTGGCTCAGCCATTTGGCTAAATACGAGCGCAGAACGTTGGCGGGACTATCCAGTTCACGCCCCCGGCCGTGAACAATCATTACTGAGCGCAAGTCGTTGGCGTAAGCCTCTTGAATAAAGGGAAACACCATTCTTCGACACTCAGCCAGCGGACGCCGCAGTAAGTGCAGCTGGGCCTGCACGCTATACCCACCGTGCTTCAGCTTATCGACGACGCCCTGCTGGGTGCCCTCACGGCGATATTCAATAGGGTCAAAGGGGGGCAGCAAATCGACAAAGTCATCGGATAGAAAGTTACGCTCGCCAATGGCTTCTTCAGCACTTTCCCGCCTGGCAAGCTGTGCTTCGGAGGGGCTTTGTCGACGACTCCCTGCATCGGCGCGATTGCTACGCGGCAGCGGTTTTACATCGCCAATAAAGGCTCGGAAATCCATATCATCACGAAGTGGCTGGTTCATTACAGGCTCCTCCGATAAGGTCTAACCATTATCCTAGCAAACCCTGGCGCATTGCTTAAGTAGATTGCTCAAGGCTTGCCTCGATTAAAACCGCACGCCAAGCTATACGTCCAACGTTATTAAAGGTTAACCAATGGCCTGGGTCAAAAAAGTGATCAGCATAGCGGGTTTATTAGTGTTGGCAGCTGCCACATGGCTGTGGCTTACGATGTTAAGCCCCTGGTTATATTCGCCCCCCGATGACGGACAGACGGTAGAGCAACGCACGCATCAGCTGTTTGTGTATGGAACGCTACGTTATGCAGCTATCCGCTGGCTCGTTTTTGGTGGGTCCGGCAACCCCGAAGCCGCCGTACTGGAAGGTTACGAGCGTGATGGATTGAACCTAACGCGACAAGCTGAGAGCCATGTCGAGGGTTTAAAGTTAACCGTAACGCACCAGGAGCTGGCTCGGCTCGACCGCTATGAACGCCTGGGGATTCGCTATGAGCGGATCGAAAAGCAGCTGGCGGATGGCAGTAGCGCGTGGGTGTATGTCAGATTATCTGAATTCAGTCATCTGCTTATGCCACCTCTCACCAGGCAGGTAGCTCTGATACCATAAGCACCTAAGCGATAGCATTTATTGAGCCCTCTTTCAGGACCAAGGAAATATTATGAGTGACACCACCCCCTACGTATTGGTGCTTTATTACTCTCGCTCAGGGGCCACGGCTGAAATGGCTCGGCAAATGGCGGCGGGTATTGAAAGTATTTCGGGTATACAGGCACGCCTGCGTACCGTGCCGCCCGTATCACCCACCTGTGAGGCGGTTGACCCGGAAATTCCTGACGAGGGGGCGGTGTATGTGGAACTCGATGATCTGCGCAATTGCAGCGCACTGGCCCTGGGTAGCCCCACACGATTTGGCAACATGGCTGCCCCGTTAAAATACTTTTTGGATACCACCAGCAGCCTGTGGATGAACGGCGCCCTGGTGGATAAGCCCGCCTGCGCGTTCACTTCTACGTCAAGCCTGCATGGCGGCCAGGAAAGCACCCTTCTCACCATGCTGGTGCCCTTACTGCATCACGGCATGGTGTATGCGGGTATTCCTTATAGCGAAACAGCTCTGTTAAGCACTCAGGGGGGCGGTACCCCTTACGGTGCAAGCCACCTAGCGGGTACACGCAGCGACCGCTCTGTCGATCATCAGGAGCGCGAGCTGTGCGTGGCCCAGGGCAAGCGTATAGCCAAGCTTGCCCTGGCCCTGAACGCGATGCGTCAGGAGGCATCATGAGAGAGTGGCTGGAAGGGCTTGAGCAACGTTACGGGCTGGATACGCTGACACTTCGCTTTCGGCAGTGCGTGCTTCTAAGCTTTGCCATACTGTTGTTGCTGGTGATTGTCCGAGGTTTTTTAATTCAGGGCGATGCGGTTGATTGGCGCCCTGTGGTGGCCTTTGTACTACCGTTGGTACTTTTCTTACCTTCTATTATTGGCCAACGTGCCCGTGGCCATGCCTGGCTCGCCTTTGTGAGCCTTCTGTACTTTACTCAAGGCGTTATGCTGGCCGCCGTGCCTGGGCAAACGGTGCGCGGTGGTATAGAGGCCTTGGTATCGTTGGCCCTGTTTATAGGCTGTATGGGGTATGCGCGCTTTCGTAGTCGGCAACAGCGCCAAGCCAAACGGTAGTATCTGCGCTTGAGCTTTATATGAAGAGTAGCCAACATAAATAAAATTTAAGGGGAGATCTGCTAATGACCCGTAATATTGCCGACATCCGGCGTGACTACGAAGGTGGGCGGCTTGATGAGGCGCACACAGCCCAAGGGCCCTTCGCTCTGTTTGATGAATGGTTCAGCCTTGCCATGGAACAGGAGCCTAAAGACGCTAATGCCATGACGCTAGCAACGGCTGACAGCCAAGGGCGCCCTCACGCACGCGTAGTGTTACTCAAGGGCTTTGACGAGCGTGGCATGGTGTTTTTTACCAACTACCATAGCCACAAAGGCAGCGAGCTGAGTAACGTTCCGTTTGCCGCCATGACGTTTTGGTGGCCCTCGCTTGCGCGCCAGGTGCGTATCGAAGGCCCAGTTGAACAGATTGCCCTTGAAGAGTCGGATGAGTACTTTGCCAGCCGCCCGCGCGGCAGCCAGCTGGGCGCGTGGATTGCCACGCAAAGCGTTGTGATTCCTGACCGACACTGGATCGAAGAGCGTCAAAAACGCTTTGAGCAAGCCTATGAGGGCCAAGAAATACCCCGGCCTATTCATTGGGGCGGCTACCGTCTCTCTCCCGAGATGATTGAGTTTTGGCAGGGGCAGCCTAGTCGGCTGCACGACCGTATCCGCTTTGAGCGCCGTGATGGCGGTGAGTGGGGGCAATTCCGCCTGGCCCCGTAAAGCTGAAGCCAAACAAGATCAGGCCTGCTAACTATGCAGGCTTGATTCATTCTGGCGATGATTGCTGAATTGGTTAGTCGGGCAAGCTTTCCAGGCGGTGGCGCTGCCACTCGCTTTCGGGTTCGTTCAAGCGCAGCACGGCATCTATCACCTGCTCTTCCATGTTGTAACGGCATTTGAATCCCAAGTGCTTCATCAGCGCGCGCATGGGGTGGTTGTCCACCATGATTTTGCCGATCATTTCGAGCGTGCCAATATGGGTGCAGTAGTCGATCATCTTCTTCATTAGCAAACTGCCAATCCCCAGCCCCTGCAGATCATCGCGGATAATTACTGAAAACTCGGTGCGTATATTGTCAGGGTCGTTCCATACCCGCACGACGCCCAGCATTTGTTTACTGCCATCGGCGTGCTGATGTTCAGCGATAAACGCCATTTGTCGATCATAATTGATATGCGAAAGTATCGATAAATCGCGCTGGGTCAGATTGGATTTATTGTGAAAGTAGCGAAAGCGAATGCTTTCTTCAGAGAGCTGGCGATGAAACGTGGTAATCAACGGCGCATCTTCGGCCCGGATAGGTCGTGCCTCTACCTGCCAACCGTTTTTAAGCGTCACCCATTCGCGCAGTTCCTCCGGGTAAGGCATGATGGCAAAACGCGCTGGGGCGCCTAAGTCCAGCGCAAAATCCACGGCAAGCACGCCGTCACGGTTTAGCAGTAACGGATTAATCTCAAGGCCACGCAGATCGACTAAGTCCGAGGCCATCTGAGAGAGTTTGACCAGCAGCTGACATAACCGCTCGATATCACGTTCAGGCTCTGCTGAGTGCTCGATAATCAACGATGCCGCGTGAGTTCTACCCACCATGTCGGCGGCCAGGCTCATATTCAACGGCGGCAGTGCCACTTGTCGATCGGCCAAAATATTAACTTTGTAGCCACCAATACCAAACACGATTAACGGGCCGAAAACCGGATCACGGGTAATACCCGCACAAATCTGCATGGAGTGCTTTCCACGTTGCATGGGCTGAAGGCAATACTCTCGAATGGCGTACTGCGGAAACTTCTCCTGCACTTTGTCACCCAGCTGGCGCATGCCGTGGGCAACCTGGCTGGGCGTTTCCAGGTCTTGCAGCAAGCCTGCGGAAATTTTGTGGGGATGCTTACGGTATCGGTAAGGCCGGCAATTACCTTCGTGTATGACTTTGAGGGCCATGGGGCCCTGAATTTGTTGCGCCGCAGTTTCGGCTTCATCTGGATTGGTCAAATAGACGCTTGGCGCCGTTGGAATCCCGTACGCCTCCAACACCTGAGCCGTTTCTGAGTGGGTAAGCGTTTGCCGGCCCTGCTCTTTTGCCTGAGCAATCAGCGCCCGACACTGAGCGCGTATTTCTGGGCTGGTTGAAAACGGCAAGCTTGGAGGAATTTCGTGCAGCAAAGCTTGAACACGCTGGTAATCCACCATATGCATAAACGCTTTAACGGCTTTCTCAGGGGAAATATAGGTAGGAATGCCTGCCCCATTACACAGGTGGCGCGCGTTGAGCGCTTCTTTCAGCCCCATCCAGCTTGTGAGCAAGTTACGCCGAAATTTTTTACGATTATCTATCAATGCCTGAGCAGTAACCGCCGAGGGGGCCAGGCGTGTCGGGGCGTGAACCACTAGCACGGCATCAACGTTGCTATCGGCTGCGACAATCTCCAGCGCTTCAACAAACCGCTCGGGCGTTGCGTTACCGCCAAGGTCTACCGGGTTTTCGCCCGGTTTGCTCATATCGACCTGGCTTTTATGCAGCGCGGCCTGGGTTTCCGGGCTAAATTCTGCAAGCTTACCGCCAGCGCTAATCAACTTATCAATCGCCAGCATTGCCGGGCCTAAGCCGTTGGAAACGATGGCAAGCCGATCGCCACGCAGCGGTTTCATGCGCGAAAGCGTTTCCAGCGCATCCAGCAGCTCATCGGAATCATCGACCCGCACTACCCCGGCGCGCGCGAACGCCGCATCAAACACCACATCGCGATTGGCTATGCCGGGCGTAGGCGCCATGCCGGAAATATCCGATTGCGGTGTCCGGCCGCTTTTTATCGCCAATACCAAGCGGTTACGCGAAGCATCCCGCACGGAGGTCATAAAATGCTGGGCATCGGTGATGCGCTCCAGGTGCAACAAGATTGCCTGGGCGGGGGAAAACTGATTGACGTAATCGATCAGATCCGGCAACAGGACATCCACACTATCGCCAACGGTGATTAAATGCGAAAACCCGACATCACGCCCCGCTGCCCAATCAATCATGCCGTTGGCAAGCATGCCTGATTGCCCTAAGTACGCCACGCGACCTGCTTTAACCGGCTGGCTGGCGTAGGAAGCATTCAGGTGCTTGCCCGGCACGATCAATCCCATGCATTCCGGGCCTAGCACGCGGATACCCGAAGCTAGCGCCGCTTTCAGCATTCGCTCACGGATAGAGCCCTTGTTGTCGCTATCGCGGTCCAGATAGGCGCCGCCAGAAAGCACAAGCGCGGCTTTAACGCCAAACTGCCCCAGGCGTTTTATTAACCTAGGCACGCCTGCAATCGGAGAGCAGACCACGGCCAGGTCGGGCACTTCGGGTAAATCCGCTACACTGCTGAAACAGGGTACGCCCAATACCTCGTCGTACCCTTTGGGGTTTACCGCCCACAGCGTGCCTTTAAAGCCGCCTTCTTGCAGGTTGCCGAGCACTAGTCCACCCAGCGAGGCTGGTTTTTCAGAGGCACCGAACACCGCCAACGTGCGGGGTTCAAAGAAATGATGCAAAAAGCGCGTACTCAAATGTGAGCCTCCTCTGAAATAGATAGCGACGGTGTACGACTTATTGACACTGTCGCGCAAGCCCCGGAGGCGATTAAGGTGGCCTCAATACAATGGAGCGCTTGAATGATTACTGCCTACCTTACCCACCCCGACTGCTCATTGCACCATATGGGGCCTGAGCATCCTGAAAGCCCGCAGCGTTTGGAAGCTATCCGCGCGCGTCTTTCGCTTGCGGGTTTATTACAGCAGACCATGCAAGCCGATGCCAAAGAAGCTAGCCGTGACGCCTTGATCAGAGTACACCCAATCAGGCACCTGGATGCTCTAGATAAGTGTTTGCCGAGTGAGGGGATTGCAGCGCTGGATAGCGAAACCCTGATGAATCCGGATAGCTTAAAGGCTGCGCGGGTAGCTGCAGGTGCCGTCGTTAAAGGCGTTGACCAGGTATTTAAACGTCAGGCAGATAACGTTTTTTGCGCGGTAAGACCTCCAGGCCACCACGCTGAAGCAACGGATGCCATGGGGTTTTGTTTTTACAATAATATCGCCGTAGGTGCTGCGCATGCCCGCGAAACTTACGGCGCCAAGCGTATTGCCATACTCGATTTCGATGTTCATCAGTGCAATGGAACGATCGATATTTTTAAAGACCAGCCTGATGTGCTGATCTGCACGAGTTTTCAATACCCGTTCTACCCATGGCGATATCTGCGCAGCGAATGGAAAAATGTCGTCAATACACCTCTGGAAGCCGGTACCGAGGGACCCGAATTTCGTCGTCTTATCGAAAGCCAATGGCTACCCGCCCTGCACGCGTTCAAACCTGATCTGGTGATGATATCCGCCGGGTTCGATGCTCATCGCGATGACCCCATGGGTGATATTTGCCTGGATGATGAAGACTTCTATTGGGTGACCCATCTGGCAATGGAAATTGCTACGTTGTACGCCGATAACCGGGTTGTTTCCGTACTGGAAGGTGGCTACAACCCCAAATCGCTAGGCAGCGGCGCCGAAGCCCATTTAAAAGCCCTGCTGGGGCTGCCTTTCAAAGAAGGCGATTAATGCATCAGCTAATGCCCTGGAACGCCTTGGCGCTATGGTACTATGGCGATTACTGCTGTTTTCAACGTGATCCCTATGACCGCCACTTCTGAAGAACATGCTGCGCTGCGTATTGCTTCCGGCAGCAAGCCGTTTGTCGAACCCCTGCGCCTGGGCGGGCGTCTTAAACAGATTCGTCTTGCTAACCAATGGACGCTAGAAGATGTAAGCCAGCGCACGGGGCTAGCGCGTTCAACGCTTTCAAAAATTGAAAATGATCAGGTCTCGCCTACGTTTAGCGTGGTTCAAAAACTTACCACAGGGCTTAATATCGACCTGCCCCAGCTATTTACGCCACCCAAGCGTGAACGCTATACCATGGGCCGACGTGATCTTACCCGCCAAGGCAAAGGGCAATTGCACCCAACCCCTACCTACGAACATGAGCTGCTTGGCCATCAGTTGGCGCAAAAGCGCATGATTCCGTTTAAAACCATTGTACGAGCGCGCAGCTTCGACGAGTACCACCAGTGGGTACGCCACGATGGCGAAGAGTTTTTGATGGTACTTCACGGCGATATCATGCTTTACAGCGAGTTTTATGCCCCTTTGATACTTACCGAAGGCGACAGCATTTATTTTGATAGCGATATGGGCCACGCACTGGTGTCCACCAGTGCGGATGACGCCGTCGTACTCTCGGTATGTACTCGAGGCGAGGCGGCTTAAAGGCAGTTAGTTGGCTTGGGCAGCCCGGCAAGGCGTGCAATGCGCTTAGGTGGGCTGCCGGGAAACAGCGTCATAAGGTATATCGATTTGCCCTTCTCTTCACCCAATGCATTCTTGGTAGCTTTAACCAGTGGCCGCATGGCCGGCGCCATTTCATAGCGCTGGTAGAAATCCCGCACAACGTCGATTAATTCCCAATGCTCGTCAGTCAGTACTAGCCCTTCATCTGACGCGAGCATTTCAGCGACCGATTTCGACCACGTTGACTGTTCAACTAGATATCCCTCGGGATCAAGGCCAATTTTTTTGGATGAATCAAGATAACGGTATATTTTCACATCTGACATATTAATACCATGTCACGGTCTGAAGGTGGTGCTCCGTTAAGGAGACAAAGCCGTTCATATCTACTGTGGGAAATACATGCGCTTCTAACTGCTCGCCAAGCCCCCAGGATGACACGTCTTCCGCCAGTAAATAGATACGTGAGTGATAGTCCTGCCAGCCTTCCCAATGTGGTTTTAGTACCGCCTGTACGCCTTCCTCAATCAACAGCACTGCATCTTCGCAGCCAACGGCTTGCTGCATCTGTTGGGCTGCATCGCTACCCGGCGCCTTAGTTAAAATATGCAACATAGTAGGTATTCCGCTAAAAATTAAGTACGTGCGAATATTGCTGCATGAACGCAGGCATAGCCTTAGCCTCCAACAGACGCACATTATCACGCAGTGCAGCGGAAGGTACGCCAATGGCCGCCAAAGACGCCTCAGAGGTCCACAGGTTCTCAATATCGTACATTTCCAGCATATCCATGGTAGGTAAGCTGGCTTTTTGCCCTGGTGCTCCGCTGCCCTGCTCTTTTAACAGCGCCATTATACCCTGCCCCAGAAACAGTAAATCGACAGGTTGGCCAAAGGCGGCGGCCACCAGTGCCGCATCTAGCCCCTCGCGGAGCAAATTAGAGCTATAAGGCGCATGCCGAATTATCACCAGCAAATTTTCTGAATCAGTCATTATGCCCTCTTAAGCAAACGTGATGAGCCGATCACAGCGTTGCTGCAAGGTGAGCAGCTGGCCAAGCCCCGTTAATTCAAAAGGTGCTTCTAGATTAAACGATGTTTTGCCGTGGCGCTGCGCTTCTGCTTCGCTGAGAAGCCCACGCCTGAGGGCTGCGGCAATGCATACATCCAGCGCAACGTTGTGCATGTGATGAAGCTCAACCCACGCATCACGCAGGTTAAGTTCATCCTGTGGGGGGGTCATAAGAGAAGAGGCGTTATGAACGCCTTCGTGATAAAAGAACACCCCCGCCAAACGGTGCCCTTGAGCGATGACTGCTTGAGCAAAGCGCAAAGCAGAGTGAGGCGCTTGACTGGTATACGGCGCCCCCATCACCAACAAACCATACTCCATTGCGTTAAATCCGAATCCGGTAGCCAAAAAAAGACAGACCCTACAAGTAGGGTCTGCCCGTTTACTAACCGCTAATCGCAATTAGTCGTTGCTCATAATACCCAGGATAGACAGCAGGCTTACAAACAAGTTATAGATAGAGACATACAGCGTCACGGTGGCCAGAATATAGTTCGTTTCACCGGCGCGGTGAATGATCTCACTGGTCTGGTAAAGAATCGCAGCTGATGCGAACAGCACGAAACCAGCCGATACCATCAATGAAAGTGCCGGGATGTTGAAGATTAAACCAGCGACCATGGCCAGGATCAAAACGATCGCGCCAGCCATCAGGAAGTTACCCAGGAAGCTGAAATCTTTTTTCGTGGTTAACGCCACTGCAGAAAGGCCGAAGAACGTAATGCCTGTCATCGCCAATGCATTCATGATCAGCGCGCCGCCATTGGGCAGCGTCAAATAGGCTGAAATAATCGGACCTAACGTGAACCCCATAAAACCGGTAAAGGCAAACGTGGCCAGTAAGCCAGCCGCTGAGTTAGCCGTTTTATGCACCAGGAACATCAAGCCATAAGCACCAATAAAGAACACAAATATGTTCATTTGTTGGACGCCCATTGCAACGGATGCGCCTGCCATCACTGCGGAGAAGAGCAGTGTCATTGCGAGTAATGCGTAAGTGTTACGTAGCACTTTGTTGGTGCTTACGCTGTTGGCAACACCGCTTGATCGCGTATGTGCCGTGTTCAGGTCGTTATAAGCCATCTCTTAATGCTCCCCATATAATGTTGCTTACAATAGACCAGCATGCCGTCACCAAGTTCCAGACGCAAGCCCTTATCGTACCGAAACTAAAGTACCCAACCTTTTTCTAACGAAAGGATAGTCAGCTATGCTTATTTTTTCGACTGACCGAGATACTTTGACAATGATTAAAACACTTTCTCTCTCATCGTTGGTACTGACTTGTTACGCCGCAAATGCGTTTGCCTTCTCGCCTATGGGTGAAAATATTGCTTATACAGTTAACGATGAAGCGTTTGAAGGCTATTACGTTTCAGCCGTTAACGAATCAAAAGGCACGGTACTTATTATTCATGACTGGGATGGCGTGGATGATTATGAGCGCCAGCGAGCCGATATGCTGGCCAATGAAGGTTATGACGCGTTTGCTATTGACCTTTTCGGGGCCGGAAATCGCCCCCAGGCAGTCGAAGACAAACAAGCGGCTACCAGCCAGCTTTATGAAGATAGAGCGCGAATGCGTGAATTAACCCTGGCAGGCTTAACCCAGGCCCGGGAGCAAGGCGCTGCCGAATCAACCGTATTGCTCGGCTACTGTTTTGGAGGTGCCGCTGCGCTTGAAATAGCCCGCTCTGGCGAGGCGGATGATGTTATAGCCTACTCAAGCTTTCATGGCGGGCTAGCCACGCCTGAAGGGCAAGACTACCCGCAAGCCACGCCGCCGATCTTTATTGCGCATGGGGGTGCCGATGAAAGCGTCAGTCTTGAAGAAGTTACTACGCTCATGGAAACGTTAGAAGCAGCTGAGATAGCGTATGAAGTAAATATTTATTCAGGCGCCCCCCATGCATTCAGCGTATTCGACAGCGACCGCTACCAGGCGCGAGCGGACGAGCGTTCCTGGGCCTCGTTTACTCAATGGCTAAACAGCGTATTGGAATAATGGTGTTGCAGTAACGTAAACCGCCACTGGCGATGGTTCTTATCGCCAGTGGCGTCTTTTAGCTTTCTATTTCTTCGTCATCATTTTTCGCCGGAGTAACCACTGTACTCGCGGTGTGCCGAATATCCTGCGCGGTGTATAACCTGGCATCAACGACATGCAGTACTGCGAGTTGCACAAAAAGCACTGCAAAACAGATGATAAAACCTTTGATCATGTCGGCTTTCCTGAACCAGGCTGGCGATAGCCAACCTTTTGCTGAATGCTAGCTCAAAGGTTGCTGAAAGCAATAGCGACACTAGCCAAACCATGCAATTAAAAAGGCATTCCCAGCGCTTTGCTTACTGATTAAATTCCTCAGTATCGATATCCACTTGCTGCGCCGCACTGTACCGCTCCCCCGCTATTTGATCAGGCGTCATCATCGAATTGAGCTCACGGAGGAGGTTACTGTCTAGTGTCAGACTATCAGCTGCCAGATTTTCACGCATATGGGCGACTGAGCAAGTCCCGGGGATAGGAACGATATGACTACCTTGGGCTTTTACCCAGGCCAGTGCCAATTGAGCGGGAGTAACTTCAAGCGATTGGGCGAGCGACTGAAAGCGTGAGAATACCGCTAAGTTCTTAGCCAGATTGTCAGCATTAAAGCGTGGCATATTAGCCCGCATATCACCTTCGCCAAACACCGTATCGGCCTGAATAGCACCCGTCAAAAAGCCACGCCCAAGCGGGCTAAATGCCACCAAAGCCACATCAAGCTCTTGGCAGGCATCAATCAGCGCAATTTCCGGGTTACGTGTCCAGAGCGAGTACTCCGACTGCACTGCTGCTATCGAATACTCTTTATGCGCTTGATGAAGAGTCTGTGCTGACACCTCAGACAGCCCCACGCCGCCAATCTTACCTTCGTCGACCAGCTTACCCAACGCGCCGACGCTCTCTTCAACAGGCACTTCGCGGTCTAGCCGGTGCAGGTAATAGATATCGATATGATCGGTCTTTAAACGCGCAAGGCTTTCCTCACACTGTTGGCGCAATATTTCCGGGCGCCCATTAATAACCCGCTTTCCACTATCAGCCTCAATGGCCAAACCGCACTTACTAGCCAATAACAGCTCTTGGCGTTTATTTTTTAAGGCATTGCCGAGCAGGCGTTCATTAGCCGTGGCGCCATACAGCGTTGCGGTATCAAAATGTCGATATCCCATTTCAAACGCTTCATGCAATGCACGCAGGGCATCTATCTCCGGCACATGCTGGCCATAACCATGAGACAGGTTCATACAGCCAAGCCCAATAGTAGGCGAAGACACTTCGTTAAGACGCTTAAAAAACATCGACATAGTCAATCTCTGAAAAGGAAATTTCTGCCGCCTTGTTATGCCGTATAACGGTTAACAATTCAATGCGACAAGTGGAAAGCACGTCACTCTCCCTGAGGCATTGCCATTAAGACGATAGACACATAAAAGCCCCAGGGAATGATCCATGGGGCTATAGAAGCGCTCTCTTAGGAAGTATTAACCGGTATGACGCCCTTGAAGCTTATCCAGGAGCCTATCAATCATTCCTACCCCAGGCCCAACGCTCTTATGGAATAGCTCTGAATGAGGCGCGCTAGGATGTGGGCGTGTCGGCGCCAGCTTCTTGGCATTGTCGACTTTTTCACCCAGGTTGATAAGCTCATTGCCAGGAATATGGGTGCGTAGCTTGGGAAACTGGTCGGATTCTTCATCATCGATGTGATGGCGGAGCTGTTTTTCCATCTCTTTAGTAAGCGTCATAAAAGAAGGATCAGAGGCATCAACGTCCTCTAGCTTTTTCATGACCTTGACCAACTCATCATGCTCTTTCTTGTCATGTCCAACTTCATCATGGCCATTAGGTATATGTTTCTCCATGGCGGGGTACACATACATTTCCTCGGCTACCGCATGACGCATCACTTCAGCAATCGCGGTATCTATTAAATCCCGGCGCTGCTTGGGGTCGTTAGTGTTTTCTACCTGGGTTAATAACTCCACCATCTCTTGATGATCGGTCGTTAAAATGTTGATAAC
>NZ_JBQTDC010000048.1:0-21031 GCF_052353045.1 Halomonas sp. AOP7-B1-5
GTGAAAATCCCCCGGGGCTTGCGCCTCGGGGGATTTTTTTTTGGCTGGAATTTACTAATTACGCTTTTCGTTTCCAAGCAGCTACCCTGATATGGGTGGTGATATCGTACTGTTGTCTTTAAAATGGTACGGTACGTTGATGGAAGAGCACTTCACGCGCTATCTCAGGAGGAGAAACAAGATGAATGGACAATTAGTTAAGAAGTTATCAGCTGCGGTATTAATGGCTCTGCTCGCGGGCGGTTTGGCTGCCTGTGATAACCAGGGGCCTGCTGAAGAAGCAGGTGAGAGCATCGATAACAGTATGGAAAGCGCTGGCGAAAGCATTGAGAATGCGGGCGAGAATATCGAAGATGCTGCTGAAAATTAATCCAGCGCGTTGATGTAAAACATTTAGCTAGGGTATTGCCTAGCAAGCAAAACGGCCGCTATTAGCGGCCGTTTTGCTGGGTATTTTGTATCGTCTTATGTTGATTTTAAGCGCCTGGGTTTTGTTCAATACCCTGTACATACCAGGGAGCCTGGTCACGCATTGCGCGGGTTAAGTGCCAGGATTCGTTAAACTCAGTCTGCTGTCCGTTCTCTTCGATAATGCCGTGAAAGATTACGCTGGCCTCTGCATGGCCATCGTACTCATTGATATCCCCCAGCTCGGCAAACAGCCGTACGATCTCTGTACGATTATTGGCCGGATGCTGAGCACGCTCTGTACGTAACAGGTTATAGAGCTCGGGAGTAACATATTCCTGGATCTGGCTAAAGTCGTTATTGTCCCAGGCGCGCTGAAGGGTCATAAAATGCTCTTTCGCGCCGTTTAAAAACTGCTCTTTATCAAACCAGGCGGGCGTACTTTGCAGGCTGCTCGCTAAACTACCCGGAGCGGCCCCAGCTGAGCCAGCGGCAGGCGTTGATGGCACGTGCTGCGTACGCTGATAGTTGGATTCGGAAGCGTGCGCCGGGCGGCGCTGGCGAATAAAGGCGCGAAAGGCGATCATCGCCAGCACCGCAATGCCCACCACCATGAGCAGATCCATCATTCTTAGCTCATCAAAGGCGCCGCCAAAAAACAGCGCAGCAATTAATCCACCGGCCAATAGGCCCCCCATCATGCCGCCCATTCCGCCTCTACGTGCTGCCGCAGCACCTGCTTGGCCCTGTTGACCACCTTGAGCCTGTTGTGTACTGGGTGTGCTAGCTGGGCGATCCGCAGAGCGGGACATACTGCCCACATTGCCGCCTCCGCCCATACGGCGCGCTTCAGCATGCTCTACCGCAACGCTAAACCCCATAACGCTGACCAGCAGCATGACAAACAGTTGTCGTAACATGGCAATCTCCAATGATTAAAAGCCATCAAGAACATAAGCCCAGAGTACTGAGCGTGTAGAAAGTATTGAACGGCTAGTTTAGCGCCTGGGCGGTTAGAATGGGCTATCTTAATGGCACTAATAAACACAAAGAATAAGGGGAAAGCGTGCGCCTACAACGAGATCGTAGCCTATTACTAATGGTCGATTTTCAGGCGGGCTTACTGCCCGTCATTGATGATGGCGTAAAAGTAATTGAAGAAGCCGCCTGGCTTGCAAAAGTAGCCGAAGCGTTAGACGTGCCTGTATGGCTTACCGAGCAGTATCCTGAAAAGTTGGGGGGGACGACGCCAGGCTTATTAAGCGAGTTGGGTGAGCATCAGGTTTGGCAAAAGCACCATTTCAGCGCGATGGAAGAGCCCGAATTCGCCCAGGCGTTAAAGGCCCAGTCAGTGCAGCAAGTAGTGATCTGTGGGACGGAAGCTCACATCTGCGTGCTTCAGAGCGCACTTGGGCTGCTTGAGGCAGGCTATAACGTGTATTGGTTAAGCGAAGCGACCGCCAGCCGCCGCTGTGATGAAGCGCGCCTTGCCCGCGAGCGTGCCTGTGCCCACGGTGCAATCGCTGTGACGTCGGATATGGTGGCCTACGAGTGGCTTCAACGCTGTGATAACGCACTGTTTAAGGACGTGCATCAGCGCCTTCTAAAGCCCCGTTCCTCGCGCGCCGTCACATTTTTCTAGCCAAAGGTGAGCTTTCGTTTAGCGATCGGCTTCTTTGCGGGTAAAGACGAGCGTATCGCCTTCAGAAGAGGCAGCATCAAAGCGATAGCCTGCAACGTTAAAGCCTTTAAGCTCATCAGGATCATTAATTTTCTGGCTAATGATCCAGGCGCTCATCAGCCCGCGTGCTTTTTTGGCATAAAAGCTGATGATTTTAAACGTGCCGTTTTTCTCATCTTTAAACACCGGTGTAATAATGCGCGCATCAAGCTGCTTGGCATCTACCGCTTTAAAGTATTCGTTGGAGGCCAGGTTGACCAAGGCCTTAGAGCCGCTTTGTGCAATAGCGTCATCAAGCGCTTTAGTGAGGGTAGGTTTCCAGTAGGCGTATAAATCCTTGCCCGCCTGATTAGGCAGTTTGGTCCCCATCTCCAATCGGTAAGCCTGGATCAGATCCAGCGGTCTCAGCAAGCCATACAGGCCTGAGAGAATGCGCAGATGCTGCTGAGCAAAACGGTTATCCGCATCGCTGAACGTTTCAGCTTCCAGCCCAGTGTAAACATCGCCCTGAAACGCCTGGGCGGCAGGTTTCGCATTCTCAAGCGAAAATGGCGGCTCCCACTCAGCGAAACGGGCCGCATTAAGGCCAGCCAGCTTATCGCTGATACCCATCAGCTCGCTGATCTGCTGGGGCGAGTAATCACGCAGAATATCAATCAGCGATTGGCTTTCGCTGAGAAAGTCGGGCTGCGTAACGCGCTTGGTCGTAGAGGGGGTTTCAAAATCCAGCGTCTTGGCTGGCGAAATAACGCTTAGCAAGGTGAGCTCCTTCAGCCGATGCAAAAACCTAATAACAAATGTATGGCCGCTAGTATATCAAGCCTCGGCGTTGGCCGAGGCTATCGCCTTCATAGCGTTACTATACTTATCCAAGGCCCAAGGACTTATCCAAGACTCAAGGCCAGGGATTGGGCATCCGGCGGTGGATATCGTCGATGGCATCCAGCACTTCGTCGTCAAGCTTGAGGCTCTCGCTGGCCAGATTGCTTTCCAGCTGGTCAAGGGTAGTCGCACCAATGATATTACTGGTCAGGAAGCTGCGTGAGTTGATGAATGCCAGCGCCATCTGTGCCGGGTCGAGATCGTGCTCGCGGGCCAGATCAACGTACGCTTGTGTGGCTGCTTCTGCTTCGGGCGAGGTATAGCGCTTAAAGCGCTCATAAAGTGTCAGGCGACCTTTTTCAGGCCAAGCACCGTTCAGGTACTTGCCGGAGAGCACGCCAAAGCCCAGCGGCGAGTAGGCCAATAAGCCAACGTCTTCGCGGTGGGCGATTTCCGCCAAACCGACTTCAAACGACCGGTTAAGCAGATTGTAGGGGTTTTGTACCGATGCCACGCGCGGCAAATCCATTTTCTCAGCCAGATAAAGCGAGCGCATCACGCCCCACGGCGTATCGTTGGACAGGCCAATCGATCGTACCTTGCCAGCGTCGACCAGCTCTTTAAGCGCAGAAAGCGTCTCTTCAAGCGGTGTGGCATCTTCCTGGTCCTGATGGGTGTAGCCCAGCTTGCCGAAAAAGTTGGTGTTGCGATCCGGCCAGTGCAGCTGATACAGGTCAACATAGTCTGTCTGTAAACGCTTAAGGCTATCGTCGATTGCCTGATGAATATGCTCGCGCGTCATGCGCGGGCCGCCCCGGATATGCTCCGGGCCCGGGCCCACTGCCTTGGTCGCAATGATGACGTCATCGCGTGCACCGCGCTGCTTCAGCCAACTGCCGATATACGTTTCGGTTAAGCCCTGGGTCTCCGCCTTGGGCGGTACCGGGTACATTTCAGCGGTATCGATAAAGTTGATACCGAAAGCGACAGCGCGATCCAGCTGTTCGTGAGCTTCTGTCTCGCTGTTTTGCTCGCCAAACGTCATCGTACCTAGGCAGAGTCGACTGACCTCAATTCCGGTTCTGCCAAGTGGGCGCGTTTGCATTTTTATCTCCTCGCTAAGGCGAAAATGGCTACCGAATAGGCATTTATTATCATGGTTAATGGTGATGTGTGACAGGCATGTTAGCGAGGCAATTTGAAAGCCGCAAATCAATGGGGTTGAGTCGTCGCAAAGGCAGGCGTATGCTTGCCAGCCCATCGACCGGCTAAAGGCCGGTTTCTCGTTTGGTTGGCAGTCAAATGATGTAGTGATCGCTAATCAAGGTCTCAACAAACTGGCAGGGTGGTTTGCCATGCCGCAGGCATCATCTTTGTTTACTCGGTTAGAATTTCGCTTAGCCGAACGGCTTTTTCAAAACCGTTGGTTGCTTCCGCGTTCCAAGCGTACGCAGCGCCTGACCATGCGACTGTTCAAGCGCTGTGCTGATGCAGGACATCCGGATGCGCTATCCGTTTACGGCCATATGCTGTTTCATAGCAGTCTTTCGCCGCAGGATAAGGCGCGGGGCGCGCGTTATGTCGTAGAAGCCGCTCAGTCTGGCGACGTAAAGTCGCAGTTTCAGGTAGCGCAAATCTATGAGCATGGCTGTGCGCAGTATCCGCGTCGTGAAGACTATGCGGTAACCTGGTATGCACGCGCCGCCCAGGCGGGACATTACCTGGCCGCTGAGCGGTTAGCCTGCGCCTACCGATTGGGTGAGCTAGGCTTAGCCGTAGACGCCGGCCAGGCCGCTTATTGGCAGCGCCTGGCGGATCGTCAGCCGCTTAACGATGCCGCCGTCGCGTAAGCGGCCGCTGAGCGATCACTATGCGCAATGATTGAATGAGGAAGTCAGTGTCCGAGACGCTACCTACCGTACTCGATATTGAAGCGTCCGGATTCGGGCGTGGCAGTTATCCGATAGAAGTCGGCATCGCGCGTGCTGACGGAAGCTGCTGCGCGTTTCTTATTCAGCCTCTGGAAGAGTGGACACACTGGGACCCAAAAGCTGAGCTGTTGCACGGTATCTCGCGTGAACGTCTGCGCGCAGAGGGGCACCCTGTACAGCAGGTTGCCCAATGGCTTAACGATGAGCTAAGCCGTCTGGGTAAGGCTTATAGCGACAGCTGGGGGTACGATAACACCTGGCTGTCGCTGCTTTTTCATCATGCCGGTATGCTGCCACGCTTTCGACTTGAAGCGCTGCGGATTTTGCTAAGCGAAGAGCAGCAAGCCCTTTGGAGCCATACCAAAGAGAGCATGATTGCCGAGCGCGATATTAATCGCCATCGCGCCGGTGAAGATGCCCGCCTGTTACAGCTTACCTACCAGCGTACCCGCCTGCTGACAGAGCGCTAACGCCGTTTCAGGCAGGTTTACAAAAGCCTATAGGCGTATATCCAGTGCACTGAGTAGCGCTTGGGGTGTTTGCGCATCCTGCAGCATGTCACGTGTTGCCTGGGCTAAAAAGCCGTTGGCTACGGTGCTGTCCAAAAATGTTAAAAGCGGCCCATAAAAATCATCTATATTTAGCAGGCCCATGGGCTTTTCATGTAGGCCCAGATAGCCCCACGTCCAGATTTCAAACAGCTCTTCAAACGTTCCAATGCCGCCCGGCATGGCGATAAACGCATCGGCGTTAGCCGCCATGGTGGCTTTACGCTCATGCATATTGGCGACGCGGATAAGCTCGGTAAGCCCAAAGTGGGCCTGCTCACGCTCCACCAGATGATCCGGCATCACGCCGATAACGCTCCCCCCGGCTTCTAGCGCTGCATTGGCAAGCTCGCCCATCAGGCCGATCCGCGCACCACCGTAGACCAGCGTATGGCCTCGCTCGGCCAGTGCTGTACCCAGCGCCTGGGCGGCTTGACGAAAAATCGGACGGCTGCCTTCACGCGAACCAAGATAAACGCAAATACGGGACATTAATCGGGTTCCTTAAACGAATATTGAATGGCGCTTTACGGGATAAAACGATCGATCTGATGGTGCTCGTCCATCCACTGGCCAATAACGTTGTCGCCACATAGATGATGGGCGTACTGGGTGTGCAGGCAGCGCACCTGCTGCCAGTTGCTGATACCGCCAATGCCACGCTCGGTAAGCACGTCGGTGTAACCCAGCCGGGTAACCTCGGCACGTTGTGCGTCACTCATATAGTCCCAGCGGGCTTTGACGTAGTCGCGGTGGCTTTGCTGGTAGCTTTCCAGAAAGGCAGGTTCATCCTGCAGGCGCTGTTCGAGTGATTTGATGACCCCTACGGCTTCAATGCGGGAAATCTCCACTTTGAGCACGTCAGAACACAGCCAGTACAGCGTAGGAAAGGGCTTGTCATCCACGATAGGCGCCATGCGCAGTACCAGCGGTGTTCCTTGGCTATCGGTCGCGGCGACGGCTTCGATACCGCGCGGTGCGCGGCCTAGCTGCTGGGTAATAATAGCTAGCTGGCGCTCATCAGGCGCTTGGTTGGTGCGAATCACCATCAGGTTGGTCTCTCAGGAGCGGTCGTCTTGAACAAATTTATTGGAGCGGCCAACAGCACGGAAAAAGCAGCGATTCAACTGCTCAGGGGACGCTACATAGCACCATGTCCGCTCGCAATACTCGGCGGCTCGTGCCATCAGCACGTCATAAAGGCGATTAAACGGGGCATCATAATCGTAAGGGTCAGCCCCGAACAAGCGGATATGTGGATAGTCCGCAAAGCGCTCCATGAAATAGTGTTCAAGATCCGCTTCGACAGCGCGATGCTGCGCGGTATTGTCCGGGTCTAGCCAGAGATTATAGCGAATGGCCATGCTGTGCTCCTGGTAGCCCCGTCCAGCGGGGCAGTGCGTCAGGCGGGCGCATCTTGTAAATGGGCTGACAAGGCGTCGCGCAGCTTGCCTTCAATAGGCACAGCGCACTTAGCCTGATGATCGTACTGTACCATCACGGTATGACCGAGATTAGTCAACGTACCGTGCTGGCGAGCTTCCTGAGTCACCGTGAATGAGCTATTACCCAAACGCGTCAAGTAGGTGCGTAATTCGATGTCATGACCGTAAAACAGTTCAGCACGGTAGTCGATTTCCATGCGCGCCATAATCAAGCGCCACTGTTTAGGATCCAGATCCGGCGTAAAAAGCTTGAACAGATCATTGCGGGCCAGCTCAAACCAGGCGGGCAGGCGCGTATTATTAATATGGCCTAGCGCATCGGTATCATAAAAAGCTGGCTCAATCGTGCGGGTGAACATAGTGGTCGCCTTGTTATTGGTCAGCCTTCAGGATTGCCCCTAGCAAGCGCTTGGTCAAGTGGCTTGGCCCTGTGCCTCTCGCCTTTCTGCCCACCAGCGCTGCCCCTGCATCCAGCCAATCAGCCATAGCGTCGCTACGCTAAAACCTGCCAGCGTACCCAAGGCAAGCCCCCAGCTTTCATAGGTGAACGAGACGCATAGGGCGTAGCACAGCAGCGAGCCGAGACCCATCGGGTAGTGCTTGATGACCGTGGCAGTCGGTGCAGGCCCTTGGCTCAAATGTAGAATCAGCAGGAAAGGCAGCATGGTGATCGGAAAGGCCGCCAGCGTTCCCGCCCAGGCGGACGGCACCCAGTGAGCAAGCGTGGTGATCGCGAACACGATAAGTGTGGCCAGCAGGGCACGTACACACAGCGCACCCCACGAGAAAGGCGCCCGCGTGGTGGCGACGCTGTCCGGTATACGTCGGAAGAGCCAGCTGAACAGCACAATGGCGCACAGCGTTACCAGCGTACCCGTCAGCCGTGTGAAATCAAACTGGGCCAGCACCAGGCTGACGCAAAACCAAGCGATAAAGCCACCAGCGGTGCCGGCCAAAAGCCCCTTTAACCCGGGCTTGCGCCCGCATAGCCAGTAGCCCGCCCCCAGCGCCATGGTGGCGGTAAAACCGGCCAGCGTATGCACCGCGCTTTCGGCGGCGAACAGCGGCGAGATCTCCAGGCCGATAAAGAAAAGCGCCAGTGCCGTGCCCAGCGGATAGCCCGCCAAAAGCCCCGCCACCCGTGGGCTTACCCGTACTGCCACTACTCCCAGGCCCAGCACCATAGCGACAGAAACCATGCCCTTGGCAAGCTGCCAGCTAATCGGAACTTCCAGCATAAATGACTATCCTTATAATTGATTAAATACTGTTTGAGTTATTTTGCAGCCACCCAACTCAGGAGAGCAGAGTGGTCGTGGATGTTGCTTCCCCATCAGGACATGCGCTTTCGCCCCCGCCAAGGCCCGAGCTTTGCGCGCGCGCTGCATCGTTGACCAAACACCACCTGATTCCACGAGCGCTGCACAACAAACCACGCTATCGAAAGCGCTACTCGCGCGAAGAGCGGCTGACCGCCATCTTATGGCTCTGCCACGCCTGCCATCGGCATATTCACAGACTCTATAGCGAGCGCGAGCTAGCCGACCAGTTTGCCAGCCGCGAGGCGCTGCTGGCGAGTGAAGAGATACGCCATTTCGTCGAATGGCTTTCCAAAAAGCCAGCAGGCTTCAAGCCCAAATCCCGTCGGCCCAAGCGCTGATGTTTCCTTTTTATACTAGGCGCAGCCCCTGCTGGTCGCGCCAGGCAGCTTCCAGCGCGCTTTTTAACGGCTCTTGAAGGTGAGCGGGAAGCGCAGTATGAGCGTCCTCTAAAGTGCTGAACGTACGGTTGCGCAGCCAGCAGTACGCCCAGGCGCAGGCTTCTGCATCACTTTCAGGCATGGGTTTGGCAGGCATTTGATTGAGTAAAAATACCGCGGTACGCGGTGCCCAAAGCGGAATATCGCCCTCCAGAGTCTGGCTCCAGTATTTAAGCATCGCCCCATCGGGCGTTGTATCCGGCGTGCCCAGTTTGGCAACCCGAGCGGTTTCCGCCAGGATGAGCGCTAACTGATCAGCATCGGCTTGACCAAGCGCTTGCCACTGCCGCAATAGTGCCGATAATCCTGCGCGCACCTTGGTATAAAAGTCATCTTGCGGCATGCTCGTTACCAATCCTTTATTAATGAGTGAGACCTGTATGGCCTTTGATTTTGCCACGCCAATCGAGCGACGCCACCCCGAAGGCGGCTTCTCGTCACAAAAATGGCACCGTTACAGTGGCGAGGTGCTGCCGCTGTGGGTCGCCGATATGGATTTTCGCTCGCCGCCGGCGGTTATTGAAGCACTCCAGGACCGGGTTGCCCACGGTGTGTATGGCTATGGTGAAGTGCCCGCTACGTTAACAGAAACGCTGTGTCAGTGGAGTGCTTCGCACTACAACTGGACTATCCAGCCTGAGTGGCAAAAGTGGCTGCCGGGGGTGGTGCCGGCGCTACATTTCGCGACGCTCGCGTTAACCCTGCCAGGCGATGGCGTATTAACGATGACGCCTATTTATCCGCCTTTCTTGGCGGTAGCCGAGCGCACTGGCCGGCTCCCCCAGCAAGCAATGTTGACCGAACCTAAAGGCCCTGGCGAGTCGTGGCAGTTGGATATGGCCTCTATAGAAGCGGCCATTACGCCCAAGACGCGCCTGTTGCTCTGGTGCCATCCGCATAACCCGACAGGGCGTGTCTGGCGCCATGAAGAGCTGGCGCCGCTGGCAAAGCTGGTTGAACAGCACGATTTGTGGGTGGTCTCGGACGAACTTCACTGTGATTTGCTGCTGGACAAAGATGCCCGGCATCGCCCGCTGGCGGCCATGTTTCCTGAGCTCTCCAAGCGTACGATTACCCTGTGGGCGCCGTCTAAAACCTTTAACTTGGCAGGTTTATCCAGCGCCTGTGCGGTGATCCCTGACCCTGAAGTGCGCAAGCGGTTTGCCGCTGCCTGCAAAGGGCTTCTGCCTGATGTGAACGTTTTGGGACTGGTAGCGGCTGAGACGGCTTATCGCGAAGGCGAGCCCTGGCGCCAAACGCTGCTGGAGGTTCTACGCCAGCATCGCGCGACGCTTGAAGCACACGTGGCAGGCTGGCCGGGGGTGACGTTAAGCAAACCGGAAGCCACCTATTTAGCTTGGTTGGATATGCGCGAGGCGGGGTTGGGCGACACGCCCTATCAAACGCTCAAGGAGCAGGCGGGGGTTGCGCTGTCCGACGGGGCAGCGTTTGGCTGCCCCGGCTTTTTGCGGCTTAACTTTGGCACCACGGCGTCCCAGCTGGACGCCGCGTTAGTGCGTATGGATAAGCTGTTAAAGGCCTAGCAATTAATACAGCAGAGCAAACAGCTTGCGGCGGTAGGCGACGGTCAGCGGATGATCGGCGCCTAGCGCATCAAACACCTGCAGCAGCGTTTTACGCGCCGCGTCGTCGTTATACGCACGGTCACGCTTCATGAGCGTAAGCAGCGCTTCAAGGCCGGCGTCGTACTGGCCATCGGCCACCTGGCGCAGAGCGCGCTGGAACTGTGCTTCGCTATCGTCGCGCTCGCCTAAAGCGGCGATATCTTCTGCTGAAAGCGCTCGTTCGCTGAACTCAATGCTCGCACGGACGCCGCGGGCGGCCGGAGCATCACGCTCTTCAGGCGGCAGGTTATCCAGTACGCTGCGCGCTTCATCGCCACGCTTTTCTGCCAGCAGTACGCGCGCAAAAGATACCTGATAAGCGTAGTGCTCGGGGTATTGGGTTACCAGGTTCTGGTAGATATCGCGAGCGGTGGCCGCGTCGCCTTCCAGAAGCGCCGCTTCGGCTTCTTCCTCCGGACTAGGCGGAGCTTCCGCGGGTGCCGGAAAGTAGCGGCTGAGCCAGGCACGAACTTCTTTCTCGGGCTTTGCTCCCTGCAAGCTATCGACCAGTCCACCTTGGCTGATTAACTTAACATCGGGTACCGAGCGCACGCCCAGCTGGGCTGATATCTCTGGGTTAGACTGAGCATCCAGCTTACCCAGCAAAAAGGCCCCCGCGTATTCAATCGCCAGCTTTTCCAGAATCGTTGCAAGTTTGCTGCTGCTATCGTCGGCGGGGGAATAGCAGCACATAAGTACCGGCACCTGCATGGAGGCTTCGAGTACCTGCTGAATATTGCCTGCGTTTAGTTCAATGATGACTTCTTCAGCGGTAACCGGAGGGCGCTCACCGTCAGCGGAGACGTTTTCAGCGGTGGGTTCCGCCGTCATCGGGTTGCCGGTACGAGGATCAATTATTGACATGGGCTCTCTGCGCTCTGCTGAAAAGTAATAAGGGAAGCATGGCACATGATATGTAGGCGAAGACACCGATATTCAAGCCGTTGTAATTGCGCGCTAGTACGCGTAAGGCCTTGATGGATGGCGCACCGACACCACCGTGCCGTGCTTTAACCGCGCAATCGTATGTTATGAAGGTCAGTCTGATGGTATTGCCTCATGACCCTTCAGTTCAGTGTTTGCTGAAGAGTATCACTTTTCCCCCTATTGAGGGTATAGAGTGTTATGTTATATTATAACATTAAAGTTGATGCGGTTGAGGTTTGTTTTCGCTCCGTTTAAATGGGCTTTCTCAAGGCCGTAACCATAGCGGGATTGTTTCATTACATTCTTTTTTTATTAGATACAGGGATAAGCCACTGATGATTAGACGAAATCCGCGCGGAGACCTACCAAATATTCATCCCAGCGCTTTTATAGATCCTACGGCCATTATTTGTGGGCTGGTCATCGTGGAAGAGAATGTATTTATCGGGCCCTATGCCGTTATCAGGGCGGATGAAATGGATGCGCACGGGCATATCGATCCGATTGTGGTAGGCGCGCATTCCAATATTCAAGATGGCGTCGTGATCCATTCCAAGTCGGGCGCTAGTGTGACGATAGGTGAGCGTACCTCCATTGCCCATCGCGCTATTGTGCATGGCCCCTGTGCGGTTGGCAGCCGCGTGTTTATCGGCTTCAACAGCGTGCTTTTTAACTGTCAGATTGAAGATGGATGTGTGGTGCGCTACAACGCGGTGGTGGATGGTTGCCACTTGCCGGCGAATTTTTACGTCTCCTCTACGCAGCGTATTGGACCTGATACCGATTTGACGCTTCTCAAACAGGTTCCCAGCTAAGCAAGCGCGTTTTCCGAAGACGTTGCTCGCACCAATAACGATTTGGTACAGGGCTATAAGGCCATCCATAACGAGTTTTAAGCAATAGAGACTTCCAATCTTACAAAGCGATGGTTGGCATGGTGTTGTACCTGCTTGCTGAATCGTATCGCTAATAACGTTACATTTTTTTGCCTTTTTTGTTATGTTATATCATAATTTAATAGGTAAGGTGCATGTATGAATAAGCCAATTACCACGGCATTAACACAGCGTGAGTCGCCGGATAAAGCGCAGGAGGCCAAGATATTGGCCATGCCTGCCTGTGACTATATGAACGACGAGCAGCTGGCGTTTTTCCGCCAACGTTTGCTGGATGAACGTCACGAAGTTGAAATGCATCTAAAGGAAATGAAAGAAGTAATCGCCTCTCACGAACGTGACAGTGATGAAGCTGATCAGGCGTCGTTTGAAGAGGAGCTGCGTCTATCCCTACGCCAAGCCGACCGGGAGAGCCGCCTGGTGAACAATATCGATGCAGCCTTGAGACGGATCGATAACGGTGACTATGGCTATTGTGAAGAGACTGCCGAGCCTATTGGTATTGCCCGGCTGTTGTTCCGACCCACCGCGCGGCTAAGTATTGAGGCCAAAGAGCGTCAGGAAAGCCAGGAACATCATTACCGCAAAGCAAGGTGGGAGTAACCCGTTATGACGACATCCTCGCTCATTCCCATCAATGTTCTTACTGGCTTTCTGGGAAGCGGCAAAACCACGCTGCTCAATCGTTGGGTACACCAAACACAAAAGCGAACCGATGGCCTTCGGGTTATGCTTGGCTGAGTCCGCAAGCTATATGGTTTTATCAAATATGCAGACACAAAAAAGCCGCTACCTTTCGGTAACGGCTTCTCTGATAAATATTGGTAGCGGGGACCGGATTTGAACCGATGACGGTTATGAGACTGATGAAATAGGGACATATTATATGTCCTAAAATCACGTTTAATGATCTAAAATCATCATTAGAAAGGGTTTTTCTTGGGTTGCATTCGCGGAGGTAGCGTCACTTAAGAGCACATGAGGGAGCTTATAGTTGGCACAAAGCTTGGGGAAATTGCCTTGGCAGAAAGTGACCTTCAGGCCAGTCACAGTGCGCTAACAAACCGATGTTACAGGGCGAACGTAAATGTTCTTATATCTTTGTTTCCTGAAAGCTGAGATTAAGTAATCTTGATCGTAAATAAACGAATGCACTGGCCGGCACACCAAGCCAAAACAGGTTTCAGGCGTGTGTTACCATCATAGAACCAGTAAGCCCTAGCTTTGTATCCACACCGTTCAATAAGCCTTTGGCATGTACCGTTTTAATATGCAGTACCGCACCCAATCTCCCGTCCCTCTTCTGATGAACTTTATCTATACATCGTGCGTGGTCGAAGATTATTGCCAATCAGGTCAGCAATAGACAGTGTGCCATCTGTTCACTGGAACACTAGAACCACTGGCATGCTCGTTGCCTGGATTCAAATTGGGTGGGGTCATAGGGTCAGCACACAGAGCTGTGTGGGAAACTCATAGCGCTAGATCAACGTCATCCAGCAGGCGGGCGTCCACGCCAGCTGAGTAAATCTGCTGGATGGTAAGGCTGAAGTCGCGCTTATATCCTGCTGCGCAGACCAAGGAGGGATGCGAGTGTGGATAACCACTTCGGCTTTTTGAACACCCAGAATCAGATTCTGAGTGTTCATTATTTTAGCAACTTTAGCGACCATTTTCTGCTGTAGCCGGTTTAACCTGAAGTAGATTTGATCGCATGTTCCAGCGTCTCAATAAAGAGGTCAATTTCCTGGCGTTGAATGCAAAGAGGAGGGCGAAGCTTTAAAGTACTGCCTGATTTACCCGCTGCGCCAATCAGCACGCCGTTATGTTTGAGTGTGTTAATAACCTGAGTAGTACGAGAGGTGTCCGGTTGGCCATTTTGATGTGGGTTACATAAGTCCAGCCCAATAAACAGTCCCGCACCACGGACATCACTGATCTCCTCATAGTGCGACCTAAGGTCATTCAGCTGTGCTTTGAGGTACTCGCCCTGATGTTGGGCGTTGGTGATCAGCTGTTCATCCTCCAGCACATCAAGTACCGCCATGCCAGCCGCGACAGCGACAGTGGAGCCACCAAAGGTGTTGAAGTAACCAATATCAGCATTTAGTGCGGCCAATAACTCATCCCGTGTCACTAGACCCGCCATCGGAAAACCATTGCCCATTGGCTTGCCCATGGTCACAATATCCGGTGTGACCTGATGACGACTAAATCCCCACATGCCAGCACCTGTACGGCCAAAACCGGGCTGCACTTCGTCGGAAATCAGCAAACTCCCATTGGCCTGAAGCCATGTCACCGCAGGTGCCATGAAACCGGCGGGGTCGGCATAGATACCGTCACTGGAAAAAATTGAATCGACCAGTAACGCTGCACAGCCATGGCCGCGTGCGGCTAGTTGTTTAACGCCCGCCTGCACCTGTTCAAGAAACCATTGTGCGGGATCTACGGCGGTCAGTATGTTGGAAAGCGCAATAACGTGTACGTGATCCGGGGGAGACCCAGTTTTGTATGATGAGGGGGAAACATCGGTGACAGCGCTGGTATTGCCGTGATACGCCGCTTCGCTGACGATAATACCGTGCTTGCCTGTCCACTGGCGTGCCAGTCGCAGGGCCATATCATTACTCTCGCTGCCGGTACAGGCTAGCACCAACCTTTCCAGCGGGGCGGGGAGTGTTGACAGCAAGCGATCGGCGTAATGGTGAATGTCCTCGTGGAGGTAGCGAGTATGGGTATTCAGTACCCCCATCTGCCGGGCCACCGCCTGCACAATGTGTGGATGGCAATGCCCAACTGACGGTACATTATTGTACATGTCCAGGTAGCGCCGCCCTTGGCTGTCGTCAAGCCAAACACCCTCGCCTTTGACGATGTGCAAGGGCTCTTCGTAAAACAGCATGGATGTGGGGCCGACGGTTTCAAGGCGTTTACGAACCATCTCCCTAAGTGATGGATCCGCTTGATCCAGATTCTCAAAACGAAAAGCGTTCTGGTCGAGAATGCCACGAATATTGTTCACGATAATATCCTTTTGAATCAACAAAGAAAATTGCTTTTTTTGTTCAGCCCCTGGCGTACAGATACTGACGGGCAAGCTCAGCGGTACCCTGAATGTAACCTGGTGCTAGTGCTTGGGCGGTCGGTGTTTCGGCGTGTGTTGCTAACCAAGCGCTGAGCATGATGCGACGGATCATGATGAAGGTATCCAGCGCAGCGATATCTTCATCATCGAACTGGGCGATGGTCTGATAGCCACGAATCCAGGCGTCGCGCAACTTTGGAATCATCGGGTCGAGCTCATGAAAGCTGATCGCTGCGGCGAAATCATAGGCGTACCAGCAGAAACCACTGTCGTCGAAGTCGATGACGGCCAGTTGGTCGTCATTGACCAGTAGATTGGCCAGGCGCAAATCGGCATGTACCAGGCCATAGCGATCTTCGTGGTGGCCATAGGCATCAATGACGAGATGGATATGTTCAATAGCCTGATGGATGATGTCTTCATCCTTGGAGGTAATGCCCGGTGCTTGGTGCCAATCACCCCAAAGCCCGTCGGGGGCAATCATGGTGTCAAGGTTCCAGCGTTTGCGCGCAAACCAGTCCGGGCGCTGCCAGGTTCGGCTGTGCTCATGAAGAGAGGCTGTTACCGCACCAAGTTTTTCAAACCAGTCAGGCAAGGCTTCTCCGACATTTGGTTCACTGCCGCTAACATGCTCAAACGCAACTGCATGAAAATCACGGCCATTAATGGCCATCTTGATCACCGGGCTGCCAGTGGTAGTGTTAATTGGTGAGGGTGTATTCACGCGACCTGACGCGCGCAGGTCGTGAATCCATGCCAGCTCGGATTCAATCTCCTGTTGGTCGTGATAATCGGGGCGATGAACGCGGATAATGCGTTTGTGATTTGTTAGCGGGTCATGCGAAACGAACGTGGCATTTTCTGACGTCGTCAGCAGTTCAATTCGGGTATCCGCGGACATTTTCCAATAATCAAGTGATTGGCAAAGTTCCGCTTTTAGGTCGTCAACCAGGGTTTGTGTGTACATCTGACATTCTCTCCTGCGATTTGGAGCCCTCAGCGCCATCACCAGACAGCGCTGAGGGGCTAACTTGTCGTGACAATGTTCAGGTCCGCGTGGCTTTGGGTTGCAGAGGAATATCGGAGGCTGCCTGAAGCGCCTCCATCTCCTCAACGGCATTCTCTGCTTCCAAGATCAACGCCAGCTCTTCATCCGCTGACTGGGCGACTAGATGGCGCTTGGCATAGGCGAAGAAGTACACCGTCCCGATGACAAACAGCACAATGGTGTAGTTAAAGGCGCGGGGGTCGAAGGCATAGACGCCGGTCATGGCGACGATCGAAAGCAACAACGCAATAGAGGATGTGACAATGCCACCCGGAGTTTTGTAGGGGCGTTCTAGCTCGGGGCGGCGCAGGCGAAGCAGAATATGGCTGAGTGCCATGAGCGCATAGGAAATAGTGGCGCCCACCACGGCCATGCCCAGAATAAGATCGCCTTCACCGGTCAGTGAGACCAGAAAGCCGAAAACTCCAGGGGCAACTAACGCCCAGGTGGGAGCTTTACGCTTACTGGTAATTGACAGCACTTTGGGAAGGTAGCCTGCCCGTGACAGAGCAAATACCAAACGGCTGTAGCCGTAAATGACTGAAAAGAAAGATGCGATCAGCCCAGCAAGACCTAGCACATTGATAGCCGTAGCCAGACCGCTGTTTCCGGTGGTTTTCAGAGCATCTACGAGCGGAACGCCGCTGGCAGAAATTACATCGGCCCCTGCTGCTCCGGCGAGTAAGAACACCACCAATGTAGCGGTGAACAACAGGAATATCATTGCTGCAATAATACCCTTGGGCATATCACGAGCTGGGTCACGGGCCTCTTCAGCGGCTAGCGGTACGCCTTCAACGGCCAGAAACAGCCACATGGCAAAAGGCAGGGCAGCCCATACACCATACCAACCGAAGGGTAGCCAAATGCTACTACCACCAGCCTCATCAGTAGCGGCAATCGTGAACAGGTTAGAGGTGCTGAAATCGCCTATCAGCGCTACGGCGGTGGTCAGGATTGCGATCACGGCGAGGGCGCTGATAACCATCATAGCCTTCAGCGCTTCGCCAACACCTGCAAGGTGGATGCCAATAAAGATGGCGTAGAAGAGCGCATAGACCCAGGGGCCATTAATTCCCAGCAGCTCTTCAACCGCAGCACCGATAAAAATCACGATGGCCGCTGGTGCTAATGCATATTCGATCAGTACCGCCAGTCCCGTCAGGTAGCCACCTGCCTGGCCCATAGTCTGCCGAGCAAAACTGTAACCTCCGCCTGCGGCAGGAATGGCGGCTGACATTTCTGCCAGCGAGAGCACCAATGCAAAGTACATGGTGGCCATCAAAGCGGCGGCAATTACAAAACCACCCCAACCAGCTTCTGCCAGACCAAAGTTCCAACCGGCGAAGTTGCCAGAAATAACATAGGACACCCCTAAACCTGCAAGGAGTATCCAACCAGCGGTTCCTTTTTTTAACTGGCGTTTGGCCAGGTAATCCTTATCAATTGCGTTTGCCATGAGCATCCTCCAGGTCAACATAACGAGTTGTTGTGCGTTTGCCGATTCCTTTGCGCTGCGATTGGTGAATGGTGCTTTGGTCAGTGAAAAGGGAACGGAAATTGCTAGCTCTTTGAGGTTAGAGAGCTTATTTCGATACGGGTTATCGAATTTTGGCAAAAGTACGCAAAGGGAGGGGAACGACTGTGTATAAGGCTTTACATGCTAAAAAAACAACGCACAAACTGGTGCAAAACAAAAATAAAGAGGAAAAAATGCACCCGAATGAATCACAAGAGAAACAAGTTGCTCCGCAATGGCGTGTCTCTATTTCGCATGAAGTAAACGAGCAGGCATTTAATCTGACTAACTGGGCTCAGGAGTACAATCAGTGCAGTACAGGACGTTTCGAAGGGCGTGTGGAAGAGTGTCACTTTGGTGGCATTCAGATTATAAATGAATACACTAATCAGACGCTCTATCAGCAATGCATTCCTTGGCCAGACGCTTTTTGGATAGGGATACCTTCTCAGCGAGAGCATTTTCGCATCAATGGTCAGTAGGTTGAGCAGAACGACGTGCTTTGGCGTCTTGGCCACCATTCGTTTGAGCTGATGACACCTGCCAATTGCCACATCCTTAGCATTTTGATTCGTCGTGATGAGCTGTTTGCATTGGCCGACCGGGAAGGCATCAGTTTTGAGCACCTCATTGATTCTGCGACACCTTGCCTGAAAAGCAATACAAAGCAAGTCGATACCATATCATTACTGGTCAAGCAGATTCTGGCGTCTTCCAGTGATGCCATGGATACTGACATCCACAAGGACATGCTGTTACAGGAGTTTCTGAGCTTGCTGGATAGTGGGACACTCAATTCAGCAAAAGCCCCTAGCTATCTTCACCGTCGCGCTGTGGTTGATCGCGTCTGGGACTATCTAAAAACTTCGGGCGATAGTCCTGTGACTATTGCCGCATTATGTGACATCGCCTGTGTTAGCCGGCGAACTCTGCAGTACAGTTTTGAGAGTATTCTTGGAATCAGTCCTGTGCAATTTCTGAGGGCCGCACGACTGAATCGCGTGCGACGCCAGTTATTAACTTGTAGTGGTGTGTCTATTGCCGATGCAGCGGCAAGTCAGGGATTTTATCATCTCAGTCAGTTTGCTTTGGATTACAAGCGGCTATTTTGTGAGCGACCCTCTGATACGCTCAAGCGGCGGCTGCATTGACCCTATGCATCACTCCATTTTCAGTAACAATGCCTTGGCATTGGCAGTCTTATACAAACTCCACAGGCGTCACTCTCGATGTTACCTCAATCCTCAATCGCCGCTAACAGCGCAGTCTCGGCTTGTAGAATGTTGCGGACGGCGTTCACAATACGGTCGATGCCTTGGGTGCCACACTCGGGACAATCGTAAGTGCGGACATCGAGCGGCAGTGATTCCAGCACAAACCCGCAGCCATAGCAGCGCTTGCTACTAGGGTATCAGCGACGAATTGACGCCCCGCCCACTCGGCCTTGTAGTGGAGCTGATATGCCAGCTCACCCCCCCCCATGTCACCGATGGCTTTGGCCAAATGCCGGTTCTTGACCATATTCTTCATCGCGAGGCTTTCAAGACAGATCACTTGGTTCTCGTTGACGATCTGACGGGTGAGTTTATGAAGATGTTCAAGCCGTGTGTCGGCGATTTTGGCGTGGCACTTGGCAAATTACTGCTTCGCTTTGGCGCGATTATTCGAGCCTTTTTGCTTGCGACTGAAGCGCCGTTGCGCCCGCCCCTGCGTGTTGTGTGGCGTGGAGTATTGACCTTGGCGCTATCACTGGTCTCGGACAGGTCTTTTACCCAAGATCAATCCCCACTAACTTGGGCATGATCGGCAACGCCTCGGTGCCCATTTTACATAGGCAACCAATGAAGTAGCATCTGCGCCTTCTGTGGAGTATTAGTAACGTTTGAGTGTCAGCTCTGGAAGGTATATAGCGCCGATACGCCAGTACGTCGTTGATAATGCAGCTGAAGCTCTCCACTATAGAGCTCGTTTGCGGACTTCCCTGTTTAATCAAAAGGTGCTTAATGCCAGGTTCTTTGTTCTTAGTCGAACGGGTGGCGGCCGCTGGGTTCGTGCTCATACGTTCACGTGAAGCGAACGGTGAAGGGCTTATCGTTGTCGGCGCCTCACATCGCTAAGCATTCGGTGCAGTCCGTAGGTGGGCAACCGTGGGGTCAGGAAGTCTCGCGACACGAGGAGAAGGTTATTGAAACCAAGGCGAAGAACTTTCGAGCAGCGACCCGAGCCTCCTCATGCTTAGGAGTGAGCTTAGCCATCAGGTTGTGCAATGTGATCAGTCGGTCATAGACGTAGTCACGATAACTCCAATGTCGGATGGTTGCGGTAGCGATACCATACCTAAATGCCAGTTCAGTTTTCGGGATGCTGGAGGGTGCCGTTTAGCTCTCTGCATGGATCTTGTTTCTGAAGCTTGATGCCCATGTACTTGTTCTCGGATGAATTGCTGAAAAAGCCCTCCATTTGTTAATAGAAGATAATTTTTATAGGCGATGTGATCATCCTGAACGTACAAATATCCCATTAATTGCGCACGGCTGATATGGTGATATGGAACCACAATATCTACCCCGTCATAGGTGAGATTGTTTTTAATTTTATTATGTTACGCTTGCTTTCTTTTACTTTGAAACTTAAAGGAAGAAATTTCAGCTAAGTTTAGCGTCTATCGCTATATATTAGATTGCTTTATCTTATATAGTAAAATTTTATGTAATAAAGTATAAGGGCGATGGTAGAGTACACGACCGCAGTTAAAAACGATGAAAAAAGCACAGATAATCAAATAGCGCGCTTTGGCCACCCCTATCGCGATATATGCCAATGGGCTGCCCAGCATGATCTCAGTGATGCTCTGGAGCTGGCTTTTTGGACGCTGGGGCTAGATCACCACATCGTCGCGATTGGCAACCTGGTTAATGAGTTTCATCATCCTGAGTCAGAAGACATTCTTGCCCGGTGGCGGCAAACCCCTGTTATTGCCCTGTTAGATGATTTGGCGAAAGCCATTCGTCAAGATCCCTTGATCAACCGTCAGTATCCTGCATTTCTTCATGCAGGAGACGCTACAAAAACGAAACAAACATATAAAGGCAGCCTTAAAGAGCAAACGTTTCTTATAACGTTAATTACTTACCCGCTGCCTGGGGCGGAGCAATCATCTGAATACGTGTTAAGGCGTGCGCTACGCTTGTGGTTGGTCGCTCAGGCGGCGAATCGGGTAGTTACAGAGCACTGCTTGGCGGATCGCAATATCAGTACCGCAGCGCGCTTTTTGATTGCAGACCGCTATCAAGCACAGTGGCAACTCGTTGATGATGTCTTGCGCCGTGCCCGA
>NZ_JBQTDC010000049.1:0-20498 GCF_052353045.1 Halomonas sp. AOP7-B1-5
CCTCAACACTGCCTAGCCCCATATAAAAGACCAGCGTCAGCCCTTCGTGAGCTAATGCATGCCAATCAATTGCGTGCTCATCATGGGCCAAGTGGCCGGTGACAAAATGAACGGCCTGGGCATGATCACGATGCGTGAGCGGTATTCCCGCATAAGCGGCGCAGCCTGATGCCGCCGTTATGCCTGGAATTACTTCTACCGCTATATTTTTCGCCATGAGTATTTCGAGTTCTTCACCGCCACGCCCAAAAATGAAAGGATCCCCTCCCTTAAGTCTAACGACTTGTTTACCCTCATTTGCCCACACGACTAATGTATGATTAATTTCATGCTGAGGAACGCTATGTAAAGAACGCTCCTTACCTACGTAAAAACGCTGCACACTAGTAGGGATGAGCGCCAGGATATCGTCACTCACCAGTCGGTCATATAGCACCACATCGGCTTGCTGTAACCGTTTATAGGCTTTTAAGGTTAATAATTCAGCATCACCTGGCCCTGCACCAACCAAACTGACAAAACCACTCATCATGCCTCCTGAAGAATCCCAACACTTTACTTAACACCACCAAGGTTAATAGAATAACAACAAAATATTTAACAAAAACACACTTAAACCCACAAAAGTAAATTAAAATAACATCAAACTTACATATAAGCCTCATTAGATAACAAACTATTGTCTTATATTCCAAAAGAGAATTAGTTAATTCATATTTATTATTGATAAGGTATCAATTTGTCAGCAATGGCTTACAACTCTATTACCTAAATAGCGCTAGTCTTCACAATCAACTTTTGGCATTCATATTGGAGCTTTATGCATGTCCGTGAATGACTACCCTAGGGCTTTGAGTGCTGACTGTCTCATTCCGCTTATACCCGGGGTCATTTTTCAGTTCTATCGCTCGCGCAATGGTCATATGCAGTTCCCTTACCTTGAGGGTGGTGGCGAGCTGCTTAAGCATATTGATCGTGTACAGCTGGCTAATGATGCGGGTGAACTACTTGAGCACTTAACAGGTAATGAGTACCCAAAAGTCATGTCTGCGATTGAGCGTTCGGCACGCTGGATGTTACCGCTAACCACTCGCTTCAAGCTTCCCCTGCCAAACGCCAAATCTCACTGGATCGCCGTATGTGGTAATCCTGAATTATCTGGCGACGGGGTACTTTGGACAGGCGTCATGATGGATATTACCGATCAAGTGATCGAAGAGCAGCGACTTCGCAAACTCTGCGATACCGATGTTCTCACCGGCCTGCCAAATCGACGTAAATTAATGGTGCATTTAGCCCATTTAACATCGATTAGTACGCGACACGGCACCCCCCTGTCTATCATGATGATTGATATTGATCATTTTAAATTGCTCAATGACCGTTGGGGACATCTACAGGGCGATGAAGTGCTTAAGCAGCTAGCAACGGAAATGAAAGCCCATTTACGATGTGAAGATATGGTAGCCCGCTTGGGTGGTGAAGAATTTATGGTAGTGTTGCCGCTTACACCGCTACAGCAATGCCATAAGCTTGCAGATCGATTACGCGAGGCCATTTCCAGGCACGATTTTGGAGTCGGCAAAGGTGAAGTCACACTCAGTATTGGCGTGGCCGAATATCGTTGCGGTGAACCCCTGACAAATCTTATAGAGCGCACCGATCAGGCACTTTATAGCGCTAAAGATGTAGGCCGAGATTGCGTTTTTCTTCTATCCTAGTCGATTTTTTAGGGAGTATGGTAATGGAAAAGCTCGCTCGTACGGCTTGTGAAGCCTGCAACAAACATATGCCGCCTCTCCAGGAAAATGAGCGAGAGGCCTATCTTAAACAGTTACCAGAGTGGCGGATTGTCGAACGCGATGGCATCATGAAGCTATCACGAAGCTTTTCGTTTCGTGACTTTGCCAGGGCGCTACTCTTTACCCAGCGTGTTGGCGAACTTGCTGAGCAGGCTGGGCACCACCCCGTCATTATCACTGAGTGGGGCAAAGCCACCGTGATGTGGTGGACCCATCAAATTAACGGCCTGCATCATAATGATTTCATTCTTGCCGCCAGAACCGACGAGGTAGCTAAGTAAATGTTTGAGCATATTGAGCGAGTCCCAGGAGATGCCATTCTCGGACTGATTGAAGCTTTCAAAAAAGACACCAATCCACAAAAAGTTGACCTGGGCGTAGGCGTTTACCGCGATTCAAACGGTAATACACCGGTCATGCGCGCGGTCAAAGAAGCCGAAGCTCGCCTGCTCAATAATGAAACCACCAAAACCTATATTGGCTCACACGGCGCGCCTGCCTACAGCGACGTCGTGCTGCCCATGGTATTGGGTGCCGACTCACCGGTATTGAACGCCAAGCGTGCCAGCGCTACCCAGTCACCGGGCGGAACAGGCGCTTTACGCTTAGCAGCAGACTTCATTGCCAGCCAGTTACCGGGCAAAGGCATTTGGGTAAGTGACCCGACCTGGCCGAACCACCACGGCATTTTCACTTCCGCCGGCATTGAACTGCATAAATACCCCTATGTAGATCCGGATAACCGTCTTGATTTCTCAGGCATGCTGGCTGCGCTGAAAAAGATTCCTGAAGGCGATGTAGTTGTACTGCATGCGTGCTGCCATAACCCGACCGGCTTTGATCTTTCCCAGGAGCAGTGGCAGGAAGTACTGGACGTTCTGCGTGAACGCAAACTGTTGCCGCTGATTGACTTCGCCTACCAGGGTTTTGGCGAGGGCCTGGACGAAGACGCTTACGGCGTACGTCTGCTGGCCGAAAAGCTGGATGAAGTGATTATCACCAGCTCCTGCTCCAAGAACTTCGGCATTTACTGCGAGCGTACGGGCTGCCTAATCACCGTGGCCAAAGACACAGAGCAGATGGAAAGCGTGCGCTCTCAGGTCGCTATTGTTGCCCGTGAGAACTACTCCAACCCACCTGCTCACGGCGGGGCCATCGTAAGCGAAATTTTAGGCGATGCAGAGCTCACGGCTATCTGGCGTGAAGAACTGACCGAAATGCGTGATCGCATTAATACGCTGCGTCGTGATTTCGTGGAAGCTTTAAAGCCTTACGGACTTGATCAGAAGTACGCTTGCGTTGCAGAGCAGCGTGGCATGTTCTCTTATACAGGCCTTACGCCTGAACAGGTAGATCGTCTGCGTGATGAGTTTGGTATTTACATGGTTCGTTCTGGCCGTGCCAACGTAGCGGGTTTCTCACATGAAAACCTGCCTTACCTTGCTAAAGCCATTGCGGCGGTTAACGACTAACCGTTAGCTTTATGCATGTTAAAACGCCTAGGCTATGCCTGGGCGTTTTTGTATCTTGGGAAGCGTTTTATTGTTGTGTACAATTGTCCGCTTGCCGCCAGAGCCTGGGGCGCCCGTGCGGCGTCCTATACAGCGCAATACCTGACCGATCAGTCAACCCTGAACCTTTTTAATGGTCAACCTAAGGATATTGCGTTGTGAACACTCAATTCAATGAGGCCTTCCATGGCGGCAGCCAGCACACGCTATCCCTGGTATAAAAAAGAAGATACCGATGCGTTCTTCGCACTTTTTCAGAACAATATCGCTAACTTTATTGTTATTGCGATCACCATGCTGGGTATGGGATTTCCCGCCTCAATTGTTTATGGCCAGGTACTGCCTGGTGCCGCCATCGCGGTGATGGTCGGCAACTTCTATTACGCCTGGAGCGCTGCGCGACTTGCGCGTAGAGAAAGCCGCACTGATGTTACCGCCCTTTCGTACGGGATCTCCACCCCGGTCATGTTTGTATTTTTGTTTGGCGTATTGCTGCCGGCCAAACAGCTGACCGGTGATACCGAGCTTGCCTGGAAAGTGGCGGTAGCCGCCTGCTTTATTAGCGGCGCCATTGAAGCGGCTATCAGCATTATTGGGCGTTGGGTTCAGTATCATCTGCCGCGCGCGGCCATGCTGGGCGCCGTTGCCGGGGTTGCGCTTACCTTTATTGCCGGTGAAATGCTGTTCAAGACTCTGGAAGTGCCGATTATTGGCCTTTTAGTACTAGCGATTATTATTGTTGGCCTCATCGCTCGTGTCAGCATGCCATTCAAGCTGCCCACCTCCCTGTTTGCCATTGTGGTTGGAACGGCGATGGCATATTTGATTGGTGACGCGGGTAGCGAACGCTTTAGTGATGCGTTTACCCACTTAGGTTTTTACCCACTGTTACCTAATATGGCTTGGTTTGAAGGCCTGGGCCTTTTATTTTCCGGCATGCTGGCGGTACTTACCGTTGTGCTTCCCATCACGCTGTATAATGCCATTGAAACCATGAATAACGTGGAAGCAATGGAGGCCGCAGGTGATAAATACGATGTCCGTGAATGCCAAGCAGTGGATGGTGTAGGCACAATGATCGGCGCGCTGTTTGGCGGGGTCTTCCCCACAACGGTTTACATCGCCACGGTAGGCGCTAAATGGATGGGTGCAGGGCGCGGTTACAGCCTGTTAAATGGCGCCGTTTACGCTCTTGCCACCATGACAGGCTTAATTGCCGCTTTGGCAGCGATCATTCCGGTTTCGGTGGTCGCCCCCATATTAGTGTTTGTAGGCATGTCGATGATCGCAACGGCGTTTCAAGCTAACGACACACGTTACTATCCGGCGGTGGCGCTCGCCATGCTACCCTACTTCGCCAACTACATCATGACGCGTTTTAATCGCGGTGCAGGTGAAGTTGTCAGCGATATTTCCAGCGCGATTGTGGTGATGGGGCAAGGCGCCATGTTCATGGCTATTTTACTGGGCGCCATGACCGTTTCTGTCATCGATCATCAATTCCGGCGCGCCGCCGTGTTTGCAGCCATTGCCTCAGGCTTTTCCTTTGTGGGCTTGATGCACGCCCCCAAACTCGCCTTTAATGCCGCACCTGACTTTATGCTGGGCTATCTAGCAATGGCACTCCTGTTTATGTACTTCTCGTTTCAGGAAGCGCCTCACAAACGCTAGCCGTTATATCCCGCCTGCCGGGATAATATACGCTGCAATACGGCCCATGCGGCCAGCCCTGCCAATAGATTACCCAGCGCCGCGCCAACGGCCAAGCCCAGCCAGCCAAACAGCTGCGCACCTATCCATAAACAGGGTAAATAGAAGGCAAACAGGCGCGCGCTGGAGAGCAGCATGGCGCGTAGCGGCCAGCCCAGCGCATTACCCGCCGAAACCACCAGCATGCATACCCCAAGAGCCGCATAGCTTGGTAGCAAAAACCGGATCAACAGGGTCAGTTCGCTCTGAACGTTCGGCGTGCCCGCCAGTACCATGGCAAGCCAGGGCGCGCACAGTGCAAGTAGCACACCAAGTGCCAGCTGCCAGGCAAGCGCTACTTTCAGCGCTAGACGCATTAGCTGTTGAATCTGTCCCCAATCACCGGCGCCATAGCAGCGGCCGAGCCAAGGCGGCAGCGACATGGTCATCGCCAGTATCACCATCAGCGAGAGCGTTTCCAGCCGGCTTGCCAGGCCCCATGCTGCTACTTGGGTATCCCCAAGACCAGCCACCACAGAAATGGTTAACATCCCCGCTAGAGGCGGCATCAGCTGGCTTATCATGGCCGGGGCGGCAATGCCGAGATAAGGCCGCCAGGAGCGCCCCGCTTCCTCCCAGAGCCCTACCCAGGCTACCCACTGCTTGCGAATCAGTTTCTGAGTGGTTATTAAAAGCCCCAGGGTAAAGGCAATGCAGGTAGCCCAGGCCGCACCCGGTAGCCCCCAGCCCTCCCAGGAGCCCACTCCAAAGATTAGCAGCGGGTCGAGCACCAGGTTGGCAACGCTGCTCAACACCATCATCTTGCCCGGCAGCCGTGTATTACCGTGCGCGCGAAATACGCTATACATGAAGTAAAGCAGCGCGCCGAGCCAGGCGGATAGAAGCTGCGGGGCCCAGTAGACGCGAATGTAGCCAAGCGCCGTGGTATCGGCACCCAGCTGGCGAAAAATAGGCACATGGAAAAACCACAAGCCTATACAGATGACGCCGATAATCGCCCCCCCAGCAATTAGCACCAGGCTGCTTAACCGCCTGGCGCTGGCATGTTCGTCAGCGCCTAGAGCACGTGAGATAAGCGCGGCAATGGCAATTCCCATGCCCACCTGGATGCCAATGATCAGAAACGAGAGCGGAAAGGTAAACGACTGCGCAGCCAAAGGAACGGTTCCCAAGCGGGCAACAAAGGCACTATCTACAAGCTGAAAACCCAATAACGCCAACACACCGATTGCCATCGGCCATGTCTGGCGCCATAAGGTTATGGCCAACTCGTGCTGCTGCAAGGTGTTGCTCAAGCTAGTCACTCCTTTTTGAACGGGGTGGTTATAAACAAAAACGCCACCGCCCGGCAAGGGCAGTGGCGTTTCAAGCTTTAAAATTTACTGACGGATGCCTTCAAACGTCACGTAAAGCTCCAGCTCATGCATCGGCTCGGGAAAATCGCTCATGTCGATTCCAAAATCGCTCAGCGTCAGCATTGTCTTACCTTCAAACCCGGCACGATAATTGCCCCACGGGTCATCGCCTTCACCAATCAGGGTAACCGGCATTTCGATTTCCTGGGTTTCACCATGCAGCGTCAAGTCACCGGTGAGAACACCTTCGTTATCGCCGGTTGATTCAAAACCGGTTGAGGTGAACGTGGCGGTGGGATACTCGCTCGCATTCAGGAAATCATCGCTCAGGATGTGGCGGTCACGCTCAGCATGGTTGGAATCCAGGCTGTCGACCTTTACTTCAAACTCGACGGATGAAGCGTCCAGGTCATCTTCATCGTAGGTGAACTGGCCATCAAACTCCTTGAAGCTGCCCAGCAGGTAAGACATGCCCAGGTGGCTGATTTTGAACTGGACAAACGCGTGCTGACCTTCAGTATCCACTTGATAGTCGGCCGCTTGCGCCTGACTCAGTGGGAATAGTAATGCAGCAGCAACGGCAGATGCACATGCAGTCTTTTTCAACATCATTAATATCTCCTGACTTTCCATAGTAGGCACTACGAATAGAGCGTGATCGCAGCGTTCAAAAAACTCGTTCTTTAAACTATTTCGGATTAAAAATCAAAGCGTTAGAAATTTCACATTTACATTTTTCTGGAACGATGCATAGGGTTAATCATGCGGAGCAGCGTATCGTGCTTATTAACCCAATGATGCTTAAAGGCGGCCAGCGCATGCCCGGCGGCCAGAATAACGAGCGCCAGCGCGCTATACCAATGGATATCACCGGCAATGCTGGCCTGGTTCGGTAACCCATGCACCAGAGCAGGTACATCGAACCATCCAAATACGCTGATACTGCGCCCGTTGGCCGTAGAGATCAGATAGCCGCTGCCCAGCACAAGCAGCAAAATCACATAAAGCGCAATATGCCCCACGTGTGCAGCCAGCTTTTCAAGACGGCTGCCTTCACCTGCTGGCGTCACCTGCACCAGACGCCAGACAATCCTCACCACGGTGACCAGCAGCAGCAAAACTCCAATTGAGCGATGCACCCAGGGGCCCAGGTTATACCAGCTGTCATAATAGCCAAGCCCAGTCATCCACCAGCCCAGCACAAACAGGCCAATAATTGCCAGAGCGCTCAGCCAGTGGAAAAAGATACTTACCGCCCCCCAGCGCATGCGTGAATTACGCCACATCGTTTTTATTCCTTATCAAGTAACCCATTACGCCTACAGGGGTACTGGCCAGCACATGCGATTAACATGAGAAAAATTGTGAATTTACCTGCAAAGCATACTGACAAGTAATAACCATTACTGCTGAAAAAAGCTGAATGCATCATTCGTAAAAACCACTGAATAACGGGCTAACGACTTTTATAGATAGCTTGCATCACTACTGGTTCGGAAGATTACAATCATTCTATAAAATAGCATGAATCAGGTATTTTAAATCAATTTTACTATTTGTTTTGCGCGCTTAATATTAGCGCATGTCCTAACACGACACGTCATTACGACTTAAAACTAAATGCATATTGTTACGAGAGAACAGCACTCATGAAAAACTTTACCTTTATCGCCGCGATCGCCATGGCTTTGACTTCGACCGCTGTTCTGGCTGAACAGGGCTCAGATGAGTTCAACCAAGTAGTTCACGCAAGTTCCTCCTTAAGCCACAGCGCCGACAGTCTGTCTATCACGCCAGCTGATCTGCCACTGGTAAATGGCGATGCAGCCAAGAACCGTGTTATCGCCCCAAGCTCTGAAGCGCACCACTCAGCCAGCAACAATGACCAGATTGCCCAGTCGGACCTGCCGCACCGCAACGCTTCCTGAAACCGGTAGCCGCTGTTTGAAAACAGCGGAAACTCAGATTTGATGAGCACTAAAAAACCCACCGCTAGGTGGGTTTTTCGTTAGCCATACCAATTGTTTGATTAACCAGCAGCTAAAGCATCCAGGCCTCGGGCCAAGTCTCGCTGAATATCCTGCTGGCTTTCTAAACCAACAGCGACGCGAATCAGCCCTGGTGAAATACCTGCAGCTTCTTTTTGCACATCGCTCAGACGGCCATGCGTGGTCGTTGCCGGATGGGTAATCGTGGTTTTGACATCCCCCAGATTGCCCGTAATTGAGAGCAGACGCGTGGCATCAATGACCTGCCAAGCACCCTCTTGCCCGTTAATCACCTCAAACCCCAATACGGCACCAAATCCTTTCTGCTGCTGTGTGGCAAGCGCATGCTGCGGATGGGCTTCAAGACCGCTGTAGAAAACCTTATTAACGGCCGGGTGCTGTTCCAACCAGCGCGCCAGTGTCAACGCATTTTCACAGTGAGCCTTCATACGCAAGGAAAGCGTCTCAAGACCCTTGGTAAAGATCCAGGCGTTGAACGGACTCATACACGGGCCACAAGTACGCACAACGCCAAAAATTTCTTCCAACAGGTCGTGCCTGCCCACTACGGCCCCGCCGATTGCCCTGCCCTGACCGTCCAGATACTTGGTAGCCGAGTGAATCACCAGATCGGCGCCCAATGCCAGTGGCTGTTGAAGTACGGGAGTCAAAAAACAGTTATCAATCGCCAACAGCGCATCGTGCTGCTTGGCAAGGGCGGCAAGCGCCTTGATATCGGCAATCTCAGAAAGCGGATTGGACGGTGTTTCAGCAAACAGTAGTCGCGTTTTGGGCGTGATGGCCGCGTCCCAGGCTTCAAGACTCGAAAGCTCCACGTAACGCGTGGTTATCCCGAACTTACCCAAGTACTTGTCGAACAGGCTGACGGTTGAGCCAAACAGCGAACGCGACGCCACGATTTCATCACCCGCCGACAAAAGAGCAAGCGCGGTGGAGAGAATCGCCGACATACCAGAGCTTGTCGCCACGCAGCGCTCGCCGCCTTCAAGGGCGGCTAGCCGCCGCTCGAAGGTATGCACGCTCGGGTTAGTAAAGCGCGAGTAAACGTTGCCCGGCTCCTTGCCACCAAACTTGCGCGCCGCCTCAGCGGCACTTTCATAAACAAAGCTTGAAGTGGGAAAGATCGGCTCCGAATGCTCCTGCTCAAAGGTACGATGGTGGCCTGAACGAATCGCCAGCGTCTCTAACGACCACTCATCCTGCGGGCTGTTATTCTGCATGGGCGTGTCCCTTAGTTTTTTATAAACGGGTTTCTATAAACGGGTTTTTATAAACATCGTGAAGCGTTTCGGCTCAATCTGAAAAAGCCCTAGCTAGGGCTTTTCAAAACCCATTAATCGTCGAGGTCATCATCCTGGTTATGCATATCTACCAGGGCGTGATTCCCCGCACTTTGATCTTTTGCCGAATCATTACGACTGGCTTCCAGCACCGCCAAGTAGGCCTCGTCGATATCCCCAGTGACATAGTTACCGTCAAACACTGAACAGTCGAAGGCTTCCATTTCGGGGTTCACTTCACGACAGGCATCTTTCAGATCTTCTAGATCCTGATAGAAGATGCGATCGGCGCCAATCAGCTCGCCCACTTCATCTTCAGTACGCCCATGAGCGATCAGCTCGATTGCTGCAGGCATATCGATGCCGTAGACGTTGGGATAACGCACAGGCGGCGCGGCGGAAGCAAAATAGACCTTACGCGCCCCCGCATCGCGTGCCATTTGAATGATCTGCTTACAGGTTGTGCCACGCACAATGGAGTCATCCACCAGCAGCACGTTCTTGCCTTTGAATTCAACGTCGATAGCGTTGAGTTTTTGGCGTACCGATTTCTTACGCTGGGTTTGGCCCGGCATGATAAACGTACGGCCAATGTAGCGGTTCTTCATAAAGCCTTCGCGGTACGTCACCCCAAGGTGCTGGGCCATTTCCAGCGCCGAGGTGCGCGACGTATCCGGAATCGGAATCACCACATCAATATCGTGATCCGGCCATTCGTTAAGAATGCGATCACCCAGCTTGCGACCCATCTGCATACGCGTGCCGTACACGTAGGCACCGTCCAAAATAGAGTCTGGACGTGCCAGATACACATGCTCGAAAATGCACGAGCGCAGCTGCGGCCGGTCAGCACAAACTTGGGTATGGAACTGGCCCTGCATATCCACAAAAATTGCTTCGCCGGGCGACAGATCACGCTCAAGTTCAAAGCCGCACACATCCAAGGCAACCGACTCAGAAGCAATCATGACATCTTGACCGGCATCCGTTTGGCGAGTACCAAAGACCACCGGGCGAATGCCGTGAGGATCACGAAACGCCACCATACCAAAACCATTAATGATCGCGACCGCCGCGTAGCCGCCTTTGCAGCGTCGGTGCACTCTACGTACCGCGTCAAAAATATCTTCCGCTTCCAGGTGCAACCCTTGCTTGCCTAGTTCATGGGCAAACACGTTAAGCAGCACTTCAGAATCGGAGCTGGTATTGATATGACGCAGGTCGGTCGAGAAAAGCTCCTGCTTCAACTGCTCGGAGTTGGTCAGGTTACCATTGTGCGCTAACGCAATGCCGTAAGGAGAGTTGACATAAAACGGCTGGGATTCCGCTTCGCTGGAAGAGCCAGCAGTAGGATAACGTACGTGACCAATGCCCAGATTACCTTTAAGGCGAGCCATATGGCGAGTGTGGAAGACATCGCGCACCAGCCCATTACTCTTGCGCAGTAGGAAGCGTCCCTCGCTCCAGGTCATCATGCCGGCAGCGTCCTGGCCGCGATGCTGAAGTACGGTCAGGGCATCGTAGATTCCCTGATTTACCGCCTGCTTGGCCAGAAGGCCTACTATACCGCACATTCAAGTTACCTCGCTTTAGTGCCATGGCTTGCTAAAACAAGCCCGTACGTTCTTGAAACTCGTTTTAAAACTTGCGTTTTAAGCGTTACTCAATAAAGCCTGGTTGCACCAGCCTTCATGATATCACTGGCTATCAATCGATTGCGGCGCGAACTCATTTCTCGAACGAATGTCCGGCAATGAAATATCCCGCAGAGACGCAGGGGCTTCGGGCAATTCACGCTCCCACTGATCCAATTGGCTAACCGCCCAATCGCGTAGCTCAACAAAGGTGGGACGTAATGACGCTTGCTGCCATGCTTGAAGTTCAGCAAAGGGCGTGAGCGTAATAAGTACCGTTGCCACTAATAAAATGACCGCACCACGGGCGACGCCAAAGACAGCACCGGCAAAACGGTTCAAAAGCCCCATACCCGCCCAGACAATAGCGGCGTGCACCAACCGAATCACAATCCCGCAAAGCAAAATAACCGCAAAAATGATGAGTGCAAACGCCAATACAAGCCGGGCATCAAAGCTTTCAATAAAGCCCGCCATGAATTCAGCCAGCGGCTCGGCTAGTACGCGGGCCACCATCAAGGCGACAATCCAGGCTCCCAGGCCGAGTGCCTCTCTCACAAAGCCACGTACAAACCCGGCCAACATTGAAAGCGCAAGCACGGCCAGGAAAACAGCATCTATCCACGTTAATGCCATTATTTAGTCTCTTACTCGTACTAGCAGGCCCTGTACATTGGCCCGCTGCTTGATCAACGCCATTGCCGACTCGCCATCTTCAGATGAGGCATAAGGCCCCACCAAGACGGTCGTCAGATTATTGTCTCGCTGACGCTGAAAAACGCTAAACCCTTCGCTTGAAAGCTGATTACCCAGGCGTTCAGCATTGCTTGCATCACCAAAGCTACCTACCTGCACGGCCCACTCGCCCTGCTGTGTTGAAGCAGGGGCTGATGCAGAATCGCTGCTGCTTTGACTGCTACTCGACGAGCTATTGGCCGCTACCAGGTCAGCAATAGGATCGTTCTGCGCTGCTGTATTAGTGGCAGGGCTTGGCTCTTGCGTCGCTGTGGCTGCCTGACTTGGCGGATCAACTTGATTCGTTTGAGGCAATGAAGGGGATGCGTTGATCGGCGCATCAAGTTCATCGTTACTCGCCACATTGGTGGAAGGCTGTGCATTAATCGTGGCCGGCATTTGCGGGGCTGCCACATCGCGCCGTGCTGTTTCAATCGGCTGCTCAATAATGAAGGTAGGCTGCGGGCGCTCCTCGCGAGGTGCCGGGTCACTCATCAACCAGGGCACAAAAATCGCCAGCAGCGCAAGCAGGATCACAATACCGCTGATGCGTTCTGTTTTACCGTATTTCATCTTCATCTCCCTTGAGCGAGACTAGCCTAAAGAGCTACTAAGCCTGTGGCAGGGGCTTAGCTAGCAGGGCTGCGACGGTGAAAAAGGAACCAGTTGCCAAAATACGATCTTGAGCGTTAAGCAATGGGGCTAAATAATCCACTCCGGCTTCAGGCGAGTCTGCGCAATGATGTACGCGCCCTCCCTGAGCGGTAATACGTTCAGCCAACTCAGCAGCCGGTCGGCCCCGCTCACCTTCAAGCGTTACACAGACCCAGTCAGAAATACGCGGCGCCAGGGCGGCAATCACCCCATCGGCGTCCTTATCATTTAGCATGCCAATTAATGCCCACTGCCGGCCACCTTCCGGCGTTGCTGGCAAGCGATCCGCCAGATAGGCAGCCGCATGGGGATTATGGCCTACATCCAGACACCACTGCCCTATCCATTGCATACGGCCCGGCAGTTGCACGCTAGCCAGAGCAGCCTGCGTGGCTTTCGGGATTAGCGTAAGTCCCGTCATTGCCAACGCTTGCAGCGCGGTTGCCGCGTTATCAATGGGTAGGCCAGGATCGGGAAGTGCATCAATAGAAATCGTCTCCCCCGAGGCTGTCAATCCATGCCAGCACCACGGCTTACGGCCTTCTTTATCAGCACTGTGGCTAAACGCCAAGCCTAGCCGATATACCGGCGCGGCCAGTGCAATAGCGGTCTCCGCAACGCTGCTGGGTAACGACTGACTGCCTAGCACCGCTGGGCGAAGAGGCCGGAAAACACCCGCTTTTTCAAGCCCGATTTGCGAAATATCGGTGCCTAGAAAATTCGCATGATCCTGAGCGATAGTGGTAACGACGGCCACGTCAGCATCAATAATATTGACGGCATCCAGCCGACCACCCAGACCCACTTCAAGTACGGCCAGATCAAGGTTGGCGTTCGCCAGGCACCAAAGCGCGCAGAGAGTGCCCGCTTCAAAATAGGTAAGGCTTATTTCAGGCGCCTGCAGGCGCGCCTGTTCAACGCGCTCAAAGCCATCGACCAAGAGCGCGTCTTCCACCTCTTGGCCATCGATGCGCACGCGCTCGTTATAACGCAATAAATGGGGGGAAGAATAGGCACCAACACGCTGCCCGTGGGCTCGGGCAACGGCATCCATGATGGCAAGGGTCGAACCCTTACCATTGGTACCTGCCACAATCACAACGCGCTCAGCGATAGGGTTGCCAAGCAACCCCATGCGCTTTGCAACGTGTGATACGCGCTCAAGCCCTAAATCGATCCCTAAAGGATGCAGGGTCTCTAAGTGATGCAGCCACTCTGCTAAGGATTTAGGCATTGCGGTGTGATTCATGGCTCTTATCGGTCGTCTCTGTGCTGGTGTCGTTATGAAGTGCTTCCGCCTCATCAGCGATATGGGCTTCATCAACCAGCGGTTCGGCGACGGTTACTTCTTCTGCCAACTCCTCGGTGATTGAAAGCGCATCGTGATGGGTCAGTTTACGCAACATACCGCCCACACGAGATCGCATTTCATGGCGATGCACGATCATATCCACCGTACCGTGCTCAAGCAGGAATTCGCTACGCTGGAAACCCTCAGGCAACGTTTCGCGTACGGTCTGCTCGATAACCCGAGGGCCAGCGAAACCAATCAGCGCATTGGGTTCAGCGATATTCAAGTCGCCCAGCATCGCCAGTGACGCAGACACGCCACCAAAAACAGGGTCTGTGAGCACTGAAATATACGGCACACCCGCTTGCTTAAGCTTCTCAAGTGCCGCCGAGGTTTTCGCCATCTGCATTAGAGAGAACAGTGCTTCCTGCATACGCGCGCCACCTGACGCGGCAAAGCAGACCAGCGGAATGCGCTCTTCAAGCGCAAGCGTCGCCGCGCGGACAAACTTTTCGCCGACCACAGCCCCCATCGAGCCGCCCATAAAGGTAAACTCAAAGGCAACGGCAACGACCGGCAGGCCGTCTAGATTGCCACGCATGGAGACCAGCGCATCTTTTTCGCCAGTCTCTTTTTGCGCCGCCGTAAAACGGTCTTTGTACTTTTTGGAGTCGCGGAACTTAAGACGATCATTGGGCTCAAGCTCTGCCGCAATTTCTTCACGCCCTTCTTTATCCAAGAACCAGTCCAAGCGTTTGCGTGCGGTTAGCCGCAAGTGATGGTCACATTTAGGACATACACTGTTGTGTTTCTCTAACTCAGGAAGATAGAGAACGGCTTCACACTTGGGACATTTACGCCAGAGGCCGTCGGGCACGCTAGCGCGACGGTCTTTACGCTGGATACGCCCCATGGAGGGCACTATCTTGTCTAACCAGCTCATATCAGAAAGTCTTCCGTTTACGTCAATGCCTGGCAACGCCAAGCTTGATGAGTGTCGTCAATCGATTCAGTGTAGACGATGAGGGGCAGCGTTAGGCGTCCATCGCGGTGCGCATTTCTGCTAACACACTTCTAAGCTGACCGGCGATAATTTCAGGCGTTTCTACATTTTCGGCAATACGATTAACCAGGGCGCTACCGACAATCACCCCATCAGCCACCTTGGCGACTTCAGCCGCCGTAACACCGTCGCGGATACCGAAGCCCACACAAAGCGGCAGATCGGTCATATCACGCAGCGGCTTTAAATGCTCAGCGACATCGTTTGCATTTAACGTTGCCGCACCGGTGACGCCTTTCAGCGAAACATAATAAAGGTACCCTTCACCGTGAGCGCATATTGTAGCGGCTCGCGCATGGGAAGTGGTAGGCGCGACAAGGAAAATCGCAGCTAAATTACGTACTTTTAATAGCGGACCAAGTTCATCAGCCTCTTCAGGCGGCATATCAACGACCAATACGCCATCAACCCCTACTGCCGCCGCCTTATCGGCAAAGGTTTCGTAGCCAATCCGCTCAATCGGATTCAAGTACCCCATGAGCACAACCGGCGTTTTAGTATCGACCTGACGAAACTCAGCAACCATATCCAGCAGGTCAATTAAACGTGTGCCGTGTTTCAAGGCGCGCTCACAAGCCTTTTGAATAACCGGGCCATCTGCCATTGGATCTGAAAACGGTACGCCAAGCTCAATAATATCGGCACCCGCCTCAACAAGCGCATGCATAAAGCCAACGGTGTACTGCGGGGCCGGGTCGCCTGCCGTAATATACGGAATCAGAGCTTTACGGCTCTGCTGCTTGAGTTCACTGAAGCGTTGATCGATACGGTTCATGCTTGTCCTTAAAACGGTTCTTAAAAACTGTTCTTAAAAACGGTCCTTAAAAGCTGCTCTTAAAATTCGATGCCATCAATCTTGGCCACGGTCATGATGTCTTTATCACCACGACCAGAAAGATTGACCACAATGTGCTGATCAGGAGGCATCGTTGGCGCCAACACCTTGGCATGAGCAAGCGCATGAGCGGATTCCAACGCAGGCATAATGCCTTCCATCTGCGTCAGCTCGCGAAACGCTTCCAACACTTCCTTATCGTTTGCCGCTACGTAATTAACCCGGCCAACATCTTTCCAAAGCGAGTGTTCAGGGCCAACACCTGGATAATCAAGGCCCGCTGAGATCGAATGGGTATCCGACACCTGCCCCGCCTCATCGGACATCAGATATGTGCGGTTACCGTGGAGCACGCCACGCGGCGCATTGGTCGAGAGCGGGGCTGCATGGCGGCCGGTTTCAATGCCGTCGCCGCCGGCTTCCACACCGTACATCGCAACACCGTCATCCTCGACGAACGGATAAAACAGACCGATCGCATTGGAACCGCCACCAACACACGCTATCAATGCATCCGGCAGGCGGCCGATCTGCTCAAGCGACTGGCGCCGCGCTTCACGTCCGACAACCGCATTAAAGTCACGCACCAGCTGCGGATAAGGGTGAGGGCCTGCTACCGTACCGATAATGTAAAACGTATTATCGACATTCGTTACCCAGTCGCGCAGCGCTTCGTTCATGGCATCTTTCAGGGTGCGCGTACCTGACTCTACCGGGATTACTCGCGCGCCTAATAAGCGCATCCGATAGACATTGAGTTTTTGGCGCTGTACGTCTTCAGCGCCCATATACACGTCGCACTCAAGGCCCAACCGCGCAGCAACCGTTGCCGTCGCCACGCCGTGCTGACCCGCACCGGTTTCAGCAATTACCCGAGGCTTACCGGTTTTTTTGGCCAACAGTGCCTGACCAATCGTATTGTTCACCTTGTGAGCGCCCGTATGGTTTAAGTCTTCACGCTTTAACCAAATTTGTGCCCCGCCCAGAGACTCTGACCAGCGCTTGGCATGGTAGAGCGGTGACGGGCGTCCGACATAATGGGCAAGATCATAATCAAACTCGGCCTGGAAAGCGGGATCGTCACGCAGACTTAAGTATGTCTTTTCCAGGTCTTCCAAGGCAAAGCTCAGAGTTTCTGATACAAACCGGCCACCATAAGGACCAAAATGGCCACGGGCGTCGGGCATTCGGGTTAGGTCGCTGAACCGGGTTTCGGAAACGGTTTCAGAAGCGGTTTTAGAATCACCAGTTGCTGAGCCAGTTACGGAGCCAGTTCTTGAGATAGTCACAGAGATACCTCACGAGATTGCCAGACAAGGCAAACATTGAATAAACATAGGACGCAGCTAAATGAAGCAAGCTGCGCAGTGAGCTTAACGCGCGTCGGCGAACGCGACCTGACTGACAAACGACACCATTTTATCAACGTCCTTACAACCGTGTGTCAGCTCAATTCCACCAGATACATCAACGGCATAAGGCGCTACCTGTTGAACGGCCGAAGCAATATTTTCAACCGTTAACCCACCGGCGAGGATAACAGGTTTTGCAAGTTCTGCGGGGATTCTCGCCCAATCAAACGTCTCGCCCGTGCCGCCAGGAATGCCCGGACGATAAGCATCAAGAAGCAGTGCCTGCGCTTGATGATAGTCAGCCGCCGCTTTCGCCAGATCGACACTCTCATGCATGCGCAGGGCCTTTATCCAAGGGCGACCAAACTGAGCACAAAACTCGGGAGACTCATTGCCGTGGAACTGAATCAGATCCAGGTACGGCAAACACTGTTCAATCAACTCAATAGGTTGGTCAACAAATAGCCCAACCCGGGTAACAAACGCTGGCACATCGGCAGAAAGGACTGCCAACTGCTCAACGGTGATACTGCGCGCACTTTTAGGCCACATAACAAAGCCCAGCGCGTCCACTCCCGATCTGACCGCTTGCGCGATATCTTCACGGCGGGTGAGCCCACAAAACTTGATTCGCGTGCGCATTGGGCTAAGTATCTTCATCGAGCGCCTCCTGTGCCGGGTCAGGCGTTTTCTTGGCAAAGCTAAGTTTACGCCGCGCCGCAATCCTGGGGTTGTCAGGTAGTTCACGCTCGCCGGTCCATTCACCGGTAAACGCGAGCAGATTAGGCCCTACCGGCTCCATCGGCAGTTCAAAACGCTCGTCGTAGATCGAGTCAACGAAATGCAGCCCGCACGCAGGTGCTGTTACATCTCCTTTCTTACGATCCTTAAGCGCCAACAAACGTTCAATATACTGATCATCTTGCGCGCCACGCCCCACGCTAATCAGCGCTCCGGCGATATTGCGAATCATATGATGCAAAAACGCATTGCCCTGAATATCAATCACCACCAATGGGCCGTAACGCTTCACATCGATAAAATGCATCTGCCGCCATGGTGTCTTAGATTGGCAGCCCGCTGCACGAAAGCTTGAGAAGTCATGCTCGCCAACGAGCGCTTGCGCGGCACGATGCATGGCGTCCGCATCCAACGGATCACGGCACCACGTTACGTTGGTACGCTCAAGAACGGGGCGGCTGATCTGGTTAAGCACTAAATAGCGATAGCGTCTGCCAAGCGCCCCCAAGCGTGAATGAAAGTCGTCCGATACCGGCTTTACCCAGCGCACGGCTACATCGCGCGGCAGGTTTGTATTGACGCCAAAAATCCAGGCTTTCTCAGTGCGCTCGGCGGGGGGGTCGAAGTGAATCACCTGGCGCGTCGCGTGAACACCCGAATCAGTACGCCCGCTGGCATGAATCTGGACCGGCGCACTCGCCACCTTCGTCAGGGCATCTTCTACAGCCGCTTGCACAGAAGCAGCATGCTTTAGGCGTTGGAAGCCGCAAAAGCGTGAGCCATCGTACTCAATGCCCATCGCCAAGCGGCCTTTTAGCGGTTGTGTTTCATCAAAGTGGTAGAACAGCGTCATCAAGCCACGTCATTAAATTTGAAAGGTCAGCTATTATCCCGGCCTCGAGGCTTGAATGCTACCTCTTCAATCTCCCACTGCGTCTCTGAAGGGGCCAGAGGCTTTGCTGCAAGGGGTACAGCTAAACCGGCCGCCTGACTTCTCGCCACGCTGGTGAAGAATGCGTCTTGCTTATGATCGACCATTTCGCCACCGGCCTGCATGCTGTTTTCTTCAGAACCAGAAGATGACGGAGACGCGGCCTTCTCAGAAGCCACATCGGTGGGCCGAAACACTGTCGGCTCAGCCAATGTTGCGCCTTCTATGTATTGCTTATCATCATTCGGCAGCACTTTGCGACGCTTAAAAAACCATCCAAGCCCTACTACTAATAGTAGTAGGCCTATCAGCAGCAAGCCTAGGCCCCAGATGGGCAACCACTGAGCGCGCTCCAGCCGGGCCAGCAAACCGCCAGTGTTCTGCACATTACGGTCGAGCGCCCCCTCCGTGGCAGTGCCCGTACTGGAGGCTTGCGGGGTGGATAAGGCAGCTTGAGCCGCCGCTATGTCGTCTTGAAGCAAACCAATGCCATGACGCAGCTCATTAAGCTCAATATGGAGCTGCTCGCGGTCTTGCTGAGCTTCTAGTAGGCTCGTTTGGCTTTGCGCCAACTGCTCGCTAAGTTTGGCGATGGCACTGTTTTGCTCGACTTGCCACTCACTGAAACCTGCGCCATTGGAAGTAGCGCCCTCAGATGAGGCTACTATGAGGGGCTTATCCAGCTGGTTACCCTCGCCTACCGGCGTAGGCGGTGCTTCAAACTCGGGCAAGGCTACTGGCGCAGAAGTAGGTGCATGTCGCCCCTCATTCACCATTGCGCGGACGGTCTGAGCGGCAGCACCAGATGAACGGCTTAGTGCCAGATCTACACTGGGCACAGACAACGCCTGCCCCGCACGCAAACTATTGATATTACCGGCAGGAAAAATATCCGAGTTGACCTCGACCAAGGCCAGCATCATCTGCTGAATACTGACCTCACTTGGCTTGCTACGCTCGGCGATACGCCACAGCGTATCCCCCGGCAACACATCAAGCATGGCAACCGCACTGCTCTGGGTCGCTGGGCTTGAAACTGTCGGAGAGTAGCCCACGGGATCGAATAACAGAGTAACAGTACGGTTAAGCTGTCCTTCTGGAGAGTCAAGCGTGAGCAACAAATCCAGCCAGGGAGCGGTAACCGGCTGCTGAGAGCTCAATACAATGTGCCGACTGCCCTCTCGCTCTTCAAGCGCAGCACTCACCGGTTGAATGGATGGGATCCACTCAAGCCCTGCGGCAGAAAACGCATCTTCATTGGCAAGCTGCACATGTAACTCGTTTAGCGGATAGGCGCCAGAATCAAGCAGCGGCAAAGAAGCACTTAGAGGGCTTTCCAGAGGTGATGAAACAGAGGCCGGACCTAGCTCAATGGCAAATGCAAATGAGCTTAGCGACGTCAGCGTCAGCCATGCAGCGGCGTTTAGGGCAGCTCGAGTGTTTGAAGTTTTTTTTGGCACGATACCCAACCAATTCTTGATTTATCAATGCACAGCGCTGTGCAGCCCCTAAAACAATAACCAAGTATACTTAACATAATTAAGCAATAAACGCTTGTACCTATTTGACCTAATGTATTTATATCTTATAAATGA